>CAYNBX010000001.1:0-27492 GCA_964395505.1 uncultured Bacteroidales bacterium
GTAAGTTTTTTCCCAATTTCTAATTTCTAATTTCCAATTTCATTATATAATCATTTAAGTTAAGTGTCCAAATTAAATCTAAAATCTAAAATCCCTTTGGTCATGTATGTTTAATCTTTTTATATTTTTATATTTATTTCACAGGGTAAATTTCAGTTATTTAAAATTAATGTTTGGAAATTAGAAATTAGCACCTAGTATTCGGAACTAAATTTCCATTTTATTCGTTTTAGTTGTTATTAATCTTTTTTACAAAAATATAATAATTCATTTAAATTTAAATTATAACAAATTTAAAACTTATTTTTTTACTTCACTTTTTTATTAACATTAGGAGAGTCTTTTATTTTTTTACTTTCTCTAAATTTCCCCTTATTAACAGTAGAATTCTACATTTAAGCCTTCTATATTCTTATGGAATATTTTGAAGGGTAAAACAATAAATTATAAAAAAAATATTTTTAAGAATGCATAAATTTTTAAAAGCTCATAAAAATAAAAGGTGGATTCAAGTCATAAATGCAACTTTTTTGTTAAATTTTATTAATATTGCAAAATAATAAAAAACAGTCGACTCATAAAAAAGGAGGTAAAAAAACAAACAAAATTTTTAATCGTTTTAATTAACCAATTCATTTAATCATCAAAGAAATTCTAACTAAATTATTAATTAAATAAAAATAATAAAATTATGAAATTGTATAAATTATCAATATTATTTGTGACAGCTTCTTTATTTTTATTTTTAAGTTCTTGTTACGAAGAAAAAAACAGCACAAATAGTAAAACAAATAATAGTACAGTTAATATTCCGCCAACAGAAAATGAAGAAAATTATAATCTCAGCAAAGAAGTTCTTGCTCAAATAGAAAATTATGCACGACAAAAGGCTAAATTAGTCTGTGAGATTAGAAAAAATGAAAAAAAGTTAGATGAGGTAAATAGCAAAGAAGAAGCTATAAAATACAAAGAAAAGATTAAAAAAACTAAAATTGAAATTGATGCACTCGCAAAAGAAATTAAGGTTTATCTGGATAGTCAAGAAAAAATAAATGCTTTTAACAATAAATTTTATCAATTTATTGCCAATTGCAAATAAAAAATCATTTTTTATATTTATAATCTTTTTGATTTACCTTAAATTCGCAAGGAATAATTTGTATAATTCGGTTAATTCGATGATATTAAAAAAAATAGTTTGCGTATTTAAGGATATATAATAACTCCTTGAATAAATATCAATTAAAACTATTAGATATAATTCATTTTTTAATAAATAATTTTATCCTAATTTGTAAGTTGTGGTAATTTATCCATCAGGCAATTATAAATTTTAAAAAATTGCTTACAATTTCTCAATTAGGGTTTTAAATAAAAACCTAAATCATGAAATCATATCTTATAAGCTTAATAGTTTTATATTTATTTTCATTAAATGTCTTAACAGCTCAAGATAAAAATTTCACATCAATACATCAGGAGCAATCAGAATATTATAAAAGTTTAGGCTTTAAAACTGCAAAAGAGTATGACTCTTTGAATAATTTCAAATTAATGCCTAAAAATGAAAGAAACAAAAATTGCACACTTAACAAAATTGTATTTGGCTATCATCCTTATTGGATGGGCAGTGCTTTTTTGAACTATCAATGGAATTTATTGTCAGATTTATGTTATTTTTCTTATGAAGTAAATCCCCAGACAGGCAATCCTGTAACTACTCATAACTGGCTTAATGCTAAGGTTATTGACTCAGCACAGGCAAATGGAGTAAGGGTTCATCTTTGTGCAACGTTATTTTCTGACATTACAACTTTTTTAACAAACTCCTCAGCAAAACAAAATTTAATTAATAATTTAATTTCTTTGATTCAACAACATAATGCAGATGGAGTAAATATTGATTTTGAAGGTATCCCATCATCACAAAGTGACAATTTTACAAACTTTTTAATAGATTTAAGTGAAAAAGTGCATAATGCAATTCAAGGTTCAATTGTCAGTATTGCTGTACCTGCTGTAGATTGGGGAAATGTTTTTAACACAGAGATTTTAAAAAATTATTTAGATTACTTTATAATTATGGGATATGATTATTATTGTAATGGAAGCTCACAAGCCGGACCGGTAGATGGATTATATAGTATGACCATTGGTTATGATTATAATTTATCAAGGACAATTAGTAATTATTTATATAAGGGTATTCCTAATTCAAAATATATTTTAGGCTTGCCATATTATGGAAGAGAATGGGAAACAGAAAGTAACTCGGTTCCATCAAATACTATTGGTTGGGGCAGGGCACTCACTTACAGTAATGTAAGAAATAATTCAAGCGGACATTACACAAATGACAACAAATATTGGGAACAAAATAGTTTTACTCCATATTATTCTTACAATTCAGATGGTTGGTACCAGTGTTTTATTGATGACTCTTATAGTTTAGCTAAACGTTATGAAGTTGTTAATCAAAGAGGAATCGCAGGAATAGGCATCTGGGCTTTGGGCTATGACAATGGATATACTGAGCTGTGGGATGACATAAGTAATAAATTTACAAACTGTGCCACTAGTCCTTGCTCAGATACTATTTATGATTCTGGTGGCCCCGGCTTTGATTATTATGATAATGAAGATTATTGTTTTACTATTGCTCCTACTAATGCCATTTCAGTTTCTTTAAATTTTAGTTCATTTGACCTGCAGTCCGGTTGTGATTCACTCTGGATTTATGATGGTCCAAATATCTATTCATCATTAATTGGAGGATATTCAGGAAATAATAATCCAGGTATAATTAGCTCAACAGGAAATGCTTTAACATTAAGATTCTATTCAGATAATGCCAGGTCATATTCCGGCTGGCAAGCGATATGGGACTGCGCTCTCCAAATTGATGATTCTTATAAAAACAGAAATAATTATTACATTAAAGTATTTCCAAATCCTTTTAAAAATAATACTATAATCTATTATACTTTGAAATCGGGGAAAAATGTAAAAATTACAATCACTGATTTGTCAGGTAATTTAATTAAAATTTTTAATGATGAGAAACAAATTCAGGGTACACATCAACTAACATTAAACTTAAAAACTTATGCACATTACTCTTCAGGAATTTATTTGTTAAATTTTTATATCAACAATCAATTGAAGAAAACTATTCGTCTAATCAATTATTCTAATTAGATACTGTTTTAAAGACGAGAATAACGAAGGAATCGGACATTATGGACAAACACTAATTATAGAGAATTGAAAAATAATAAAAATTTTAAAAAAATCAGTTTAGGAATTTATGCCCTTAAAGATTATAAAGAAGAAAATAAAAAAACAATTATAGAGGATAAAATTAGAATGCACTCATATATTGAAGGTGTTTGTATTGAACTTGGTAATTTTGAAAAATATTTAACTTATACCGCAGATCCTTCAGCTAATTATAAAGATAACATATATTTAAAAAGACCTAATTACTTTAAATGAAATACCACTTTTTACCTATAATGAAATTATTGATAGTGTAAAACGAATTGATGTTTTATGGTTTAATAGAAAAAGTTACAAATTTCCTAAAATAGCCTATGAAGTAATTGATAGTATTGGAACATTAGAAAATGCGTTTTCAAGGACCTTTCAATTATCTGATTTTGCAACTAATTTTTTCTTAATAGGGAAAAAAGAGTTTAGGAAAAAATTTGATAAAATAGTTAATAAGAAACCTTTTAACGAAATGCCTAATCGTTATAACTTTAAATCATACGAAGAAATTATTGATTTTTATGAAAAAAAAGTTGAAATTGAAAAAATAAAATTTTATTAAGATGAGAAGTGATTTTATATATTTAAAAATTGAAGTTCCTAAAAATGCCACAGATTGTAATAAAATTAGAGAACAAGGTTTGTTTTTTGAGTATATTTCAGAAATACTGAATTTAAATAGGGAAAATATTACTGAAATAGATAATGATAATTTTAAAAAAGAATTTGATATATTTTTGAAAAATCAAAAGCTGATTTAATTTCAAAAGTTGCAAAATACCCAAACAGGTATATTGGATTATTTCGCCCTACAAAACCAAAAGAAAAACTCTTGCAGAATTTATTGCAATCACATGAAATTCGATTTGGGGATGCTTTTGAGAAATTGATTGAAGAATACCTAATAGAAAACAATTTTACAATTTTAGATAACAACTTTACTGACAGTGCTGGAAATAGGTTAAATGTTGACCAATTTTTTAAGAAGAATAATCATTATTATTTTATTGAGCAAAAAGTAAGAGATGACCATGACTCAACAAAAAACGTGGACAAATCAATAATTTTGAAAAAAAATTAGAAATAATTATTAATAATTTTGGAGATAATAATTTAAGCGGTTTTTTCTATTTTATCGATCCTGAATTAATTAATAACAAAAAATTCTATGAGGAAGAATTAAATATTATGTCACAAGATTATGGTGTAGATTTATATAATTGTTACGGTAAGGACTTGTTTGAAAGTTTAGAAATTGGTTTTGTTTGGGATGAAATTATATAATATCTAAAAAAATGGCGAGATGAATTACCTGATATGCCAGAAATAAATTTTGATAAAGAATCAAAACAAAGTTTTAATGAAATAAAAGATTTATCACCAAGTATATTTAGAAAATTATTTTCAAATACTGAATTGTTTGAGCAAATTGTAAAAACGATATTTCCTGAAAATAAGGTTTTGCTGCTGCTAATTGATTAATATTTTTACTTTTTTATTTATTCTCTCTTTTATTTTGTCTTAGGTTAGCTGAAAAAACTCAACTGTTTTTCCATAGTAGGTAGATTGCGCCTAATGGTTAGTATATGGCTTGCAGCGTTTTTCGGAGCAATTTTCTTTCCTCGCGAAACGGACTTGGCTAAGAGCTGAATACCTAAAATTTAACATTTCACCCGCCATAAACTATATGCATTATTACCCAATGTAATTCTTTAATTCATTCCAGAATTACAGCCTTCATCATTACTTTTTTATCAGTGTATGCTTTAATAAAATATACTCCCTTTGTTAAATTGCTTAAATCCAGCTCTGTTCTTTCCAGATTTCTTTTAATAACTTTACCTGATTGACTTATTATATCAATTCTTTTAATTTTTAATTTTGAATCTATTTTTAATTTACCTGTTGTAGGATTTGGATACAATTTCAATTTTGACTGTATCTTTTCATCTATTCCAAGGGCAGAGCCATAACAATATGCAGAATCAATATAAATTGATTCCTGTTGAGTGTAATTATAGACTGCTGTAACATGGATCCAGAAGGGTTGATCATTATACAATAAAAAGTCCTCACCGCAATTTCCACCACATTCATCATGATAAAGTGAGGTATCAGTTTGAAATCTATATAAGTCTGTTTCCCGATAAATATTATAACCAACCAGAGTGTCCTGTGATGGCTCAGGTAGGCCCCAAGATAAAATAAAATAATTATGTGGACAGACATACCAATGACTCCACTTTAAATTATTAATTGGGTTTAATTGTCCGAATGCCGATTGGAAAAATGCTGAAATTACAATAATTATGATTGATTTTTTCATATCATGGATTTTTTAATTTATGTTTGCCAACGGTGGTGGTATGTTTTAGTTGCCAGTTTCGGAGCATTACATTTTCAAGTTATGATGAACTTGATGCGAGCTACACCCTTTGAATTTACTACTATCTCAACAATTAAATATACTACGTGTTAGCAAGCGTTTAGATTGTTTCCTTGTCTGTTAGTTTCAATTTCATTTTAATTCCTCTGTTTTTTAATTCATCTAAAGTATGTTTAATATGATTTGTTATTTTAGTTTTTAAAAATGGCGGAACCAAATCTTTCAAATCAATATCAAAAAGTCTGTGAAGAACAATGATGTCATCACGAGAAAATGGTCGTACTCCATTCATCAATTCTGACATATAATTTGGTCTGTGTCCTAATATTTTCGCTAAATCTTGTTGCGAAATACCATTCTCTTTTAACTTAATTCTAATTAATTCCTTTCTTTTCTGAACAAAATCACTTTCAGAACTAACAATTCTTTCGGCTATGTCACTTTCCTTAATTTGCTTATCGCTTATTTTGGTTTCATCATTCCAATGAGTTTGCTCATAGAACTTAATTAATGATCTTAAATGCTGTTTAATCGGTTCTATAGATTTATCCTTTTTAACCATCCATCTTAATTTCCCATAAATAGAAATGGCTTTCTCGTATTCCAATTCACCGTTAAGTTCATCTAATTTCAGTATATTGTCAATTTCTAACCTTTCCATAATCATATTATTTAATTTTCCCTTGTTTTCTCAACCACTTTTCTATTGTCCTTTTATTCCCTTTAAAAACCTTATCGTATTCTGCATGATTTCCAACCCAGAGAACTTCTGCTTCTTGTTCTTCAAATACGATCAAAATCATTGTTCTGTGTATGTTAATATCAAAAAAGAAAAAATTATCACTATGAACTCTGTCAGCGTCAGGTCGTAATTTAATAACATCCATTTTGTTTTTCCACTCTGAATTTTCTATTTCAGAAATCAATCGGTCAATTGCTTTTAACAGCCTGATATTCCCCTGATTTTTTCTCTTTAATTTCAATAACTTGCTTTTGTGTATTATATACAATTTATTCCTTTTAAATTTTTACAAAGATACAAAATTATTCCAAATAAAATGGAACTTTATATTTTTTTAATTCAAGTTGAAACAGTGGTCGAACCTAATGCTTGCTAACTTGTGTGTATCACCTATTGTTGTTATCCCTCTTATTTGGTGGGATAACAACAATTGTGTATATTTTTCTTTTATCATTTCTTAATCTCCTCTTTAAAAAAAATCATTCACAGGATTTTTTATTTTAGTAATTGCTTTCTTTGACACATGAGTATATATTTCAGTAGTTTTAGAACTATTATGACCTAATAATTCTTGTATATATCTTAAATTTGTTCCTTGTTCCATCAAGTTAGCAGCAAATGAATTTCTTAGTGTGTGCATCGTAACCTTTTTCAAAATACCTGTCTTTGCTGCTGCTCGTTTTACTATTTTTTCCATGATAACAGCACTGTAAGTCCCACCATCAATTCAATCAAATACCAACTCTTTCGGTTGAAATACAGTAAAATATTCTTACAAATATATAACAATTTTTTTACTTAACAATGTTATCCTATTTTTTCCCTTTCGCACTTCTAATGTTTATGATATCCCTTTCAAAATTAATATTTTCCTTTTTAATTTTTTTATTTCACCCAATCGCAAACTACCGGAATAAGTTATCATTATCAAACATTTGCGTTTCAAATTATCTGTAACACCAATCATTCGTTCTATTTCTTCCTTACTCAGTACTTAGGTAACACCTTTTCGGATTGGGGATTATGGCAAAAAAATGACCATAATCAATTTAATTTTTTTTCAAATATATAAATTTTTATATTTCAATTGAAAAACCTGTGAAGAGCAAAGCCGAACCATGTTTTGAAATAAAACCTGAAATCTTTAAAGAAAATACATTGCAGTTTAAAAAGAAAATATTAAATTTGAAAATTAATAATAATGCAAGTTGTAAACAACAACCTTGTGAAACTTAACACTTAATCGTACAATAGTAATTTCTTTTTAGATTCAATCTTTTTTGAACCTTAAACGTCAAAAACATGAATATAGAATTTTTTATTTTTTTTCTTTAGACCTTTCCCTTTCATTCAATCATTCCATTATTCCAATAAAAACATCTTTGCCATTAAAATAATAGTAGAACCATTTTTTTACTTTTTACTTTAGCCTTTTTTTTGAATCATTCAAAATAAGGACAAAGAAATTATGAGAACAAATTATGTCTTGTTTTTATATGTTAAGAAAAAAATTATTGTAATTTTGTCACAATATTCTATAAGTGAATAAAAAATAACGATTAGAACATTTAAAGTTTCATAAAAAATGGAGCAAAAAGAATCCCGAAAATCAAAGACTAAATTATTTAGTGAATTCCCTCCTGTTTCAACAGAAGAATGGGAGGGGAAGATCAAAAAAGACCTTAAAGGAACTAATTATGAGAAAAAACTTTTTTGGAAAACCAATGATGGCTTTAAAGTTAAGCCATATTACAGAAAAGAAGATTTAAAAGACCTTGATTATCTTAACTCTTATCCCGGAGATTTTCCTTATGTTAGAGGTAACAAAAAAAACAATAACAACTGGCATATTCGTCAGGATATTGACGCAAAAGATATTGAGAAAGCAAATGAAAAGGCACAGGATATTTTAAATAAAGGTATTGATTCAATAGCCTTTATCTTAGATGAAGAAAAAAATATTAATAGAAATGATTTGGATAAATTATTAAAAAATATTAATATTAACAATGTTGAAATAAATTTTATCTGCGGGTACAATTCTCAAAAAATAATTGAGATATTATTAGAATTAAGTAAACAAAATAATTGGGATATTAAAAACATTAAAGGATCTGTTGATTTTGACCCATTGGGCTATTTAACATTAAGAGGTAATTTTTATAATTCGGAAGAATACTCTATTACTCAATGCAAATCAATGATTGAGGCTGCTGAAGAGCTGCGCAATTTTAGAGTAATTGCAGTAAATGGTAAAATATTTAACAACTCAGGTGCATCAATAATTGAGGAATTAGGATTTAGCCTGGCTGTGGGTAATGAATATATTTCACGATTAACAGATCATAATTTATTCATAGATAAAATTGCTCCTCGTATCAAGTTTAATTTTTCAGTAGGCTCTAATTATTTTTTGGAAATTGCTAAGCTAAGAGCTGCAAGGATTCTTTGGGCAAATATCGTTAAAGCTTATAAGCCGAGTAAAGATGCAATAACAGAAATGAATATTCATTCCTCAACTTCAGAATGGAATAAAACAATTTATGATCCTTACATAAACATACTTCGTTCTGCAACAGAATCTATGTCATCAATCATTGGAGGTATTGATTCCTTAACTGTTAATCCTTTCAATAAACATTTTGAAAAAACTACTGATTTTTCTGAACGCATAGCAAGAAATCAACAAATAATATTAAAAGAAGAATCTTATTTTGATAAAATTGTTGATCCTTCAGCAGGTTCATATTACATCGAAAACTTAACAAATTCTATTGCTGAACATTCATGGGAGCTCTTTCTTGAAGTTGAAGAAAAGGGAGGATATACTGCTGCTTTCAAACAGGGATTTATTCAGAAAACAGTAAAAGAAACCATACAAAAAAGAGATATGGATATTGCAACAAGAAAGGAGAATTTTGTAGGCACTAATCAATTCCCGAATTTTAAAGAACATATTGAAAAAGAAATTGATAATTCAAGACTTAATCCCATAGACCTGACTGAAAAAAATGCAATAGCAGAGACTCTCAAACCTTACAGGGCAACCCAGGCTTTTGAAACTTTAAGATTAAAAACTGATAAATATTCTAAAGTGAATAAATGTCCTAGAGTTTATATGCTGCCTTATGGTAATCTTTCTATGAGAAAAGCACGCTCGCAATTTGCTTGCAACTTTTTTGCTTGTGCAGGTTTTGAGGTAATTGATAATAATGGATTTAAAACTATTGATCAAGGAGTTAAAGCAAGTATAGAAAACAAAGCTGATATTGTGGTTATCTGTAGTTCAGATGAAGAATATGCAGATATTGTCCCTGGTATTTATGAAAAACTTAAAGATAAAGCTATTGTTGTTGTAGCTGGTTATCCAAAAGCCATAATTGACAGGTTAAAATCAAAAGGCATAAATAATTTTATTCATCTTAAGTCAAATGTTTTAGAAACTTTAAGAAATTATCAGCAAAAACTTGGAATAATGTAATAAAACAGGTTTGAAGTTAATTTAATAAGAAATATAAATAAATCTCTATTCTGATAAAGATACAAAAACAAAACAACAATTAAAACATTTAATTTGAAACAAAATAATGGAGTAAAAAACTCAAAAAATTATATAAATATTAATTTAACAACTTAATATATATGCGACCGGATTTTAAAAATATCAATTTTAAATCATACAATAAACAACAATTATCTGCAAAAAGGTGGGAAGAAAAGAATCATATAAAAGCAGATTGGCTAACACCTGAGCAGATTCCTGTAAAAAGAGTTTACACAAAAGATGATTTATTAGGCATGGAACATCTGAACTATGCAGCAGGTATTCCACCGTACCTTAGAGGTCCTTATTCAACGATGTATGTGGTGCGTCCATGGACGATACGACAATATGCCGGATTTTCAACTGCTGAAGAGTCTAATGCTTTTTACAGAAGAAACATTGCAGCTGGACAAAAAGGACTTTCTGTTGCATTTGACCTGGCAACACACAGAGGTTATGATTCTGATCATCCCAGAGTTGTAGGTGACGTGGGTAAAGCTGGAGTAGCCATTGATTCTATACTTGACATGAAAATACTTTTTGACCAGATACCTTTAGATAAAATGACTGTTTCAATGACTATGAATGGTGCAGTTTTGCCAATAATGGCATTTTATATTGTAGCAGGAATGGAACAAGGTGTACCCTTAGATAAAATGGCTGGCACAATTCAAAATGACATACTTAAAGAATATATGGTACGTAATACATATATCTATCCTCCATTACAGTCAATGAGAATTATTGCTGATATTTTCAAGTTCACCTCCAAAAATATGCCTAAGTTTAATTCTATAAGTGTAAGTGGTTATCACATGCAAGAAGCAGGAGCAACAGCTGACATTGAATTGGCTTATACGCTTGCAGATGGACTGGAATATGTACGTACTGGTGTTAATGCAGGACTGGATATTGATTCCTTTGCTCCACGTATATCTTTTTTTTGGGGTATTGGGATGAATCATTTTATGGAAATTGCGAAATTACGAGCTGCAAGAATGTTATGGGCTAAAATAGTAAAACAATTTAACCCAAAGAATCCAAAATCTATGGCTTTGAGAACACATTGCCAAACCTCAGGCTGGAGTTTAACAGAGCAAGATCCATTTAACAATATCACCAGGACTTGTATTGAGGCAATGGCTGCTGCATTAGGGCATACACAATCACTCCATACCAATGCTTTAGACGAAGCAATAGCTTTACCTACTGATTTTTCTGCCCGTATTGCTCGCAACACTCAAATATATATCCAACAAGAAACGAATATTATAAAGACAGTTGACCCCTGGGCAGGTTCTTATTATATTGAATTTTTAACTGATGCATTAGCTCATAAAGCCTGGCAATTAATTCAGGAAGTTGAAGACCTGGGAGGTATGGCTAAAGCTATTGAAACTGGTATCCCTAAAATGAGAATTGAAGAAGCTGCTGCCAAAAAGCAGGCAAGAATAGACTCTCATAAAGATACTATTGTTGGAATAAATAAATATTGTCTGGAAAAAGAAGAACCTATTGAGACTCTCGAAGTAGATAATACATCAGTTAGAGAAGCTCAGTTAAGAAGATTGAAAAAATTAAAAGCAGAAAGAAATAACGAACAAGTTAAAGAAGCATTAAATAAAATAACCAGAGCATGCGAAACACATAAAGGGAATCTTTTAGAATTAGCAATAGAAGCTGCTAAAAAAAGAGCCACTTTAGGTGAAATATCTTTTGCATGTGAAAAAGTTTTTGGGAGGTATAAAGCAGTGACACAAACAATTTCAGGTGTGTATTCTTCTGAATCAAAAGGAGATAAAAATTTTAAAAAAGCATGTGAGCTTGCTGATAAATTTGCAAAAATGGAAGGTAGAAGACCGCGTATTATGGTTGCTAAAATGGGACAGGATGGCCATGACAGAGGTGCAAAAGTTATTGCTACAGGTTTTGCAGATATAGGATTCGATGTTGATATTGGACCCTTATTCCAAACTCCTGCTGAGGCAGCTAAACATGCTGTTGAAAATGACGTTCATATACTTGGAGTTTCAAGCCTTGCCGCAGGTCATAAAACTTTGGTCCCTCAAGTTATTAAAGAACTGAAAAAACTTGGAAGAGATGACATAATGGTAATTGTTGGAGGCGTGATACCTCCTCAGGATTTTGACTTTCTTTACAAAGCTGGAGTAGTTGCAATATTTGGACCGGGAACTGTTGTTTCTGAGTGTGCAATTAAAATGCTCGAAATTTTAATTGATTCAAAAAAATAATAAATTCCTTGTTTTTTTCTAAAAGCCAGTAAAAAAATATTCTTTTGACTGGCTCTTGTATGTTTTTGTTTATTAATTTTTTTAAACAACTATAAGTGCTTATACTCTATAAGGGTTTTATCTGAAAAAATGATAAAATATTCAAGTAAAAAATTGATTCTTAGAATGCCTTTAGATTTTTACCTCTATGGTTTAGTACAATTTGATTTTATGAAAAATTCAAATTACCTGTTTTTCATAAATATTTTATTTTAAGAATTTTTTTGTTAATTTTTTTCTATATTTGAATTCCTATTAAAGATCTGCTTCATTGTGGCTAATAGCTTATATAAAATAATTTAGATAAAAAGAGTATTTTTTGCTTGAGGAATTAAATGCTTTTCAAATAGCATAATAGGGAATCTTTTGATAATACAAACAATTCCTTATTTTAGCATAAATATTTAGATAAATGCAAAAGAAAAAATTTTATAAACATGGTCTGTTTAAGGGTAATAATAAATGGGATTACAGCATAAAGCGATATAGTACTTTATATAAAAGAAGCGATGATATAAGAAGTGAATTCTGGAGAGATTATAATCGTATTTTACACTGCAAGGCATACAGAAGATTGAAAAACAAAACACAAGTTTTTTTTGCAACTACTAATGATCATATATGTACAAGAATAGAGCATGTAAACCATGTGGCTTCTGTAAGTTATACAATATCAAGATATTTAGGACTAAATACTGAACTTACTAATGCTATTGCCATTGGTCATGATTTAGGACATACTCCTTTTGGTCATCAAGGTGAAGAAATTTTAAATGATATTTCCATAAAATATTTGAATGAACCATTTTGGCATGAGAAAAACAGCCTTTTATTTGTTGACAAATTTGAAACATTAGAAGATACTTATGGCAAACAAAAAAATCTTTCTTTAACTTATGCTGTTCGGGATGGGATAATTTCACATTGTGGTGAGGTAAACGAAAACTCTATTTTCCCCCGTAAAAATAACATGAACCTATATGATATTGAAAGACCAAACCAATACCAACCTTATACATGGGAAGGCTGTGTAGTAAAAATTTCTGATAAAATATCCTTTTTAGGAAGAGATATTGAAGACGCTTTAAGGCTGAAGATATTATCATTGAATCAGCTGAGAGAACTTAAAAAAATACTGGAAAAAACTATTAATGTTCATATAAGAGCAATTAATAATACTGCTCTTATGCACAATTTTATTATTAATTTATGTAAAATGAGTTCCCCTGATGATGGAATCCGCTTTTCTAAAAAATATTTGCTTCTAATCAATTTAATTAAAGAATTTAATTTCAAAAATATATATAAGCATCCAAGATTAAATTACTTTAATAAATATGCTGAGCTTATAATAAACTCTATTTTCGAAGCTTTAGTAAATTTATATCACAACAATAAAACTTTAGATGAATTATATAGATATAAAAAAACATATCCATTTTTAGTAGAATCATTTTCTGACTGGCTTATTAAGTATTCAGATATTGATAATAATTTAAGAAAACAAAATAAATATGAGAACACCATTATTTTCAACATAAATAGTAAAGAAGATTATTTAAGAGCAATTATTGAATATATATCTTCTATGACAGATAATTATGCTATTAAAGTATTTAATGAATTAATAAAGTTTTAAACGGATTTTACCATAAAAAATCCAGTACTGATGCAGGTTTGCTGAATATTTTTTTAAAATTCGTGGCTATATTTTCATCATTTTGCTTTACCCGGTTGGAAATTTGCAATTTATTCCCTCTCGTCATTATCTTATACTGAAACGCTATCAAAATAAACAAATAAATTTTATTATAAAGCCGATGATTAGCATGTTAAGAAAACTTGTTTTATGTTAAATGATAACAGTTCGGTATTACCTATAATCATCAGCTTGATTATGTTAACCTTCCCTCGATAAGTTTTTCAAGTGTCTCGTCAATTTGCAGACGTTTCATTAGCGAGAGTATAGTAAACACATAACCGAAATCTGCTTTGAACGATATCTTAATGTCCTTTGAATCTATTAGTTTGCCTTTTGTTTTATTAATAACCGTCTTAAGTCAGGTTATTACATCATTAGAAAGTTTAAGTTTTATCAGGTTTAAAACCACTCATGTTTTAGCACCACCGTTTTCCCGGTACTTTTCGCAAAATAATACGGTACTGTATATTTTCCCGTTTTAGCCTTTCTTATTGTTGAATTGTAAATACATGCTGCAAAGAAAATAATTACTTTCTATAGAACAACATTTATCTAATTTTTATTTAATTTATTAAATGATAATATACGTTGCCGGAATTTCTAAAAAAAATCAGCCAACTACCTGATACTGTTGAAGACATCGATGTAAAACCCGTTAAAAAGCAGGGTAAGTCCATATATGTATAATTTTATAGATATAAAAAAAGGAGGTAATTATATGTTACCTCCTGAATAGAATATATTAATAATGTAATTTATCAATATTTATAATTAATTCATCAATTTTTATCCAGTTTTTCGTCTGAAACAGTTAATTTCTTTCTACCTTTTGCTCTTCTGCGGGCTAATATTTTACGTCCATTAACAGTTGACATTCTTTTTCTGAAGCCGTGTTTATTTCTTCTTTTTCTTACTGATGGTTGAAATGTTCTTTTCATCTTTCATTTAATTTTTTGAGGACTGCAAAAGTAAATTATTTTTTAGTTTTTACAAATATTTTTTGTGTTTTAATTAAAAATTGTTTCTCGGAAATAAATGAACAATTAATTTTAATGTATAAAAAAATAAAGACGTTGGTAAATGTATTGAGGATCCAACGTCTCTATTAATAATTATTATGAAAAAAAACTATTTATTTTACTGGAATTTCCTTTAAAGTTTCTATCAAAAATTTCCAGAATTTACTAACGGTTTCGATATTTACTTTTTCGTCAGGAGAATGAGGGAAACGAATTGTAGGGCCAAATGATATCATATCCCAATTGGGATAAACGCCACCTAATAATCCACATTCCAGGCCAGCGTGAATAGCTTTTATTTCAGGAACTTTCCCGAATAAATTATTATAAATAATTTTCATTTCTTTAAGAATAGGGGATTTCATATTTGGTTTCCAACCGGGGTATGTACCTTCTAAAACAACATCTGCTCCAGCTAATTCAAATATACTGGTAATCATTTCGGCTAAGTCTTCTTTTGATGTATCTACTGAACTGCGTAATAAACATTGAACTTCAATTTTTCCATCACTTGATTTAATACTTGCTAAGTTGTTAGAGGTTTCAACTAAACCTGGCATTGAATCGCTCATACGAATAATACCATTAGGACAACCATAAACAGCATTAATCAAGTTGTTTTGAGTTTTTTCATCAATTAATGAATCAACCATATCAATGGTTAATGCTTTAAACGATAAATTAGGTTCAACAGCTGAGAGCTCATCTTTGAATATATTTTCATATTTTTTTACGCAAGCTAAAAAATCTTTTTCATTTTTTTCAGGTATTGTAACAAAAGCAAATGCTTCTCGCGGGATAGCATTACGCAAGCTTCCTCCCTCAATACTTGCTAAGCGTAAATCGTATTTTTTTACAGCGTGTTTTAAAAAACGGTTTAAAATTTTATTTGAATTACCTCTTTGAAGTGCTATGTCAACTCCAGAATGACCGCCTTTTAATCCTGTTAAAGAAAGTTTATATGCAATAATATCAGAAGGAACTTCTGTTTCGTTATAATGAAATGTAATATTACAATTTGTACCACCGGCACACCCTACATATAATTCTCCTTCATCTTCAGAATCAAGATTAATTAAAATATCTGCATCAATTAAGTCAGGCTTTAAACCAAATGCACCAGTCATACCTGTCTCTTCATCAATAGTAAATAAAGCTACTATTGGTCCGTGAGGAATATTTTTTGATTCAAGTACAGATAAAATAGCAGCAACGCCAATGCCATTATCTGCTCCAAGTGTGGTACCTTTTGCAGTTACCCATTCACCATCAATATAAGCATCAATAGGGTCTTGCTCAAAATTGTGTTTAACATCACTATTTTTTTGAGGTACCATATCCAGATGTCCTTGTAAAACTACAGTTTTTCTGTTCTCCATTCCAGGTGTAGCTGGCTTTTTAATAATAACATTACCAACTTGGTCAACAAAAGTTTCTAAACCAAGATTTTCACCAAATTCTTTTACGAATTTTATTACCTTTCCTTCTTTTTTTGATGGACGTGGTATCTGTGTTAAACTATAAAAGTTCTTCCAAATTGCTTTGGGCTCTAAATTAAGAATCTCTTTACTCATTTTTATCTCCTATATTTTTTGAATTATTATAAAGTTATTTAATATGATTTACAGTGGAAAATTATAACATATTTTCTGAAAAGAACGTTAAATACAGGTAAATTATTTTTTATTCCAGTAGTTTTTTAAAAGAGATAAATCGTTGGTTATATAAGATAGTAAAAAATTTAGAAGTTCTTTCATCAACAGGTGTTATTTTTTCTCCAAATTTTTCAACTAAAAGATTACAAATATCCTGTACATTTTTTTCACCATCAATTAAGAGCCAGGTAGCAGAACCAATTTCATCCAATTTAACTTTAAAATATTTTGATTTAGTTTTTGGAATAAAAAAATTACTTATTTTTTCATTTTTGAATTTAGGTACAATCAAGTTTACATTACCCATTTCATTAATTTCATGTTTTTGCTTTCTAACAGGCACCATTTCCAATAAATTTGCACCTTTTAGAATTTTTCTTCTTTTAAAAAAATTCAAACTCACTTTCTAAATATCATAAATTTATGAGTGCTAAATTATAAATAAATATAATATCAAATAAATATAGGGATAAAAAGTTGGGAAAATGAATATTCAATTTCCCAACTTTTTTATCATTTTAACATAAACAAATTAATGTTTATCATTTAAACTTAAGCTGCACTAGGAGGAGCAGGTTCATCAGCTTTTCCAGCTTTTTTTAATGGTATATTAATTAAAGCATATCCGATTAATCCTAAAACTAAAAGGCCGACAATGTAAGAAGGATGTTTGAAAATTGCATGTGGGAAGACATTGCCGACAGCAAACATAGCAAACACCAGACCCATTAAGGCTTCACCTGCAATAAGACCTGAAGCTATTAAAATACCAGTATTTTCAACTCTAGTTTCTTGAGCTTTATTAAATTTTCTTTTTTTATTGTATATTTGAACAATAGCTTTGAGCATACCGCCAATAAAAATTGCAAAAGTTGTTTCCAAAGGCAAGTACATACCAACACAAACCAACATTGGACTTTTAACCTGCATAAGAATAAAGCCAAAGCCCATAAGAATACCTGTTATTATAAGAGGCCAGGCCATATTGCCTCCTACAATACCTTCTGAAAGTAAAGCCATTAAATTTGCTTGTGGAGCAGATAGTTTAGGGCTGCCAAAACCACCCTGATATCCTTCACGAAGACCGGTTGCAACATCACCTTCATTTAAGAACTTTAAAACAAAAAACATAGCAGCTCCAGCAAAGAATACTCCGATAATATCACCTATTTCCATTTTCCAGGGAGTACCTCCAAGTATATGTCCTGCTTTCAAATCTTGCAACATTTCACCGGCAACAGCAGCAGAAACACAGACAATGGCTGCAACACCAAGCGTAGTTGCAATGCCTTGCTGTCCATGAACACCAAGCAAAACCATTATTAAAGCAGTTACAACTAATGCAGTTAATGTTAAACCACTTATAGGGTTATTGCTTGATCCCATAAGACCAACTAAATAGCCTGAGACAGCAGCAAAGAAAAATGCAAGAATTATCATAAGTGTTGCAGCGACAAATGAAATTAAAATGCTGGCATCAAAAATATAATAAGTTATCAAATATGTGGCAATAGCAACTAAAACAATGCCTACCATAATCCATGTAAAACTAATATCTTTTTCATTTCGTGGAGTTTTAACTTCTATTCCAGCAGCAGCTTTTTTCACATCACCAACAGAATGCGCTATACCTTCCATTAAGCTTTTCCTCATCATCCATAGAGTATATATAGCTCCTACTAACATACCTCCAATTGCAATAGGCCGCACAATAAATTTCCATACATCATAAGCAGAGTTGATCCAAGCTTTATCAATTGCAGTACCCATTGTTAATTTTGCCGGGGCTTCGGAACCGGAAGCTATTGCAGCAGAAATTTTATCTGCATTATCTGCTAATATGCTGTTCGCCATTGCGTGTATATCAATGCTTGGTGCAATAAAATATAGTATCATTGGAGTTAATAAACCCCAGGCGAGCAAACTGCCGCTAAAGTTTAGAGAAGCCAGTTTAGGACCAATTATATATCCAACACCTGTATAAGCAGGACTTATTCCAGGAGAACCAATTAATATACCTCCTTTACCTATTATACCTTTAGCTGTAATTCCTGTTGTTCCTTTCAATCCGATAAATGATTTAGTTCCTGTTATTGCCTGTTTTGTAAAAACAAAAAATTTTTCCCAGTAAACAGAAAATAGTTTAAATTCACCTAAGGTCTTAACTAATCCCCCAAAGATCATTGCTCCAAAGAGATATTTGGAATTACCACTTGTTGCTTGCCCTGCTTTATGAATTTCAGCAGCAGCAATTGATTCGGGAAAAGGAAGTTCTGCGTCTTCTACCATTACTCTTCTAAGTAAAGCTACAAAAATAACCCCAAGTACACCTCCTGCAAAAATAATTGCTGTGCTAGTTCCATAAGTGAAAAAATTTTCTACTCTTTCCCCACTTCTTTGTGCATCAAGATAAACAATATAAAAAGCAGGTAATGTAAAAATAGCTCCAGCAGCTACTGATTCTCCAATAGAACCAACAGTACGAGTGAAATTTTCTTCTAAAATAGATCCTTTCATAGACTTTATTAAAGCCATTCCAATTACTGCCGCAGGATAAGTTGCAGCTATTGTCATACCAGCTTTTAATCCTAAATATGCGTTTGCAGCTCCTAAAACTACAGCTAATATGATACCAATGATTAATGCTCTGAAAGTGAACTCTCTCATTGTTGTCTCAGATGAGACAAAAGGTACGTATTTTTTTCTTTCTGCCATATTTATTTTTTTTATTATTAGTAAATTATTTATTTGAATATTTAGCAAATTAAAATAAAATCTTTAAGAAAGGCAAAGAAAATTTTAATAGATAAATAATTATTTGATTTATTTCAATGATTATAAGTATATTATAAGTTAATAATTAATAAATATATACAATCTTCTTTGTCTTATAAAAATCCTCTGTAAAATAATTACTTAATTCATAAATTTTATATTTTCTTTTTAACTTTTTAAGCTCTTCATCAATGTTTCCGCCTTTAAGATAAAATATACCATTTGGGAGTTCGTTAAATCCATTTTTATGAATATTATTTTTTACTAGATTAAAAAATACAGGTAAATTTGTAACAGCTCTAGATACAATAAAATCAAAACTATGGTTTATTTCCTCTACTCTTATTTTTTTAGCTAAAACATTTTTTAATCCAAGTTCATCAGCAATGGTTTTTACAACTAAAATTTTTTTCCCTATGGAATCAATTAAATAAAAGAGAGAATCAGGAAAGAGTATTGAGAGAGGAATTCCAGGGAAACCACCTCCAGTTCCCACATCCATAATATTTGTCCCTTTTTTAAAATGTATGACTTTTGCAATACTTAAGCTGTGTAATACATGTCGTTCGTAAAAATTATTAATATCTTTTCTTGAAATAAGATTTATTTTAGAGTTCCATTCTAAATAAAGTTCTTGTAATTGTTTTAAACGTGAAAGCTGTTCTTTTGATAGTTCAGGAAAATATTTGCAAATTATTTGCATTTAAAATTATTTAATTTAAAATAATAATTTTATGATTTTTTTTAAACATTTTTAATTAGGCACAAAACTACAAACAAATTTTAGATAATTAATTAAAACCCATTGATTACGTAATAATTATTGTATTTAAAGAGAATGATAAACAAGTAATATAATTTATAATAATTATAAATTATATTTTTATAAAACAAAAATATTCAAATCGAATAACATATTTCTATTAATTTTTTTTTAATTTTGTAAAAAATTATAAAATAAACAAATAGATATGGCAAAAATAGTAGGTGCAATTAAGGTAGATATTGAAAGATGCAAGGGCTGCAAATTATGTGTAGAGGCATGTCCAAAAAATGTAATTGCTCTTTCAAAAAAAGTAAACAGTAAAGGATATAATTATGCATATATGGCAAATCCTGATGCTTGTATAGGTTGTGCTAATTGTGGACTTGTATGTCCTGACAGTGTTATAACCGTTTATAGGACAAAAATTTAATTTATTAAAAATTTAATTAAAAAAATATTTTAAAAAATAATGGGTGAATTAAGATTAATGAAAGGCAATGAGGTGGTAGCAGAAGCAGCTATTCGAAGTGGGGTAGACGGTTATTTTGGCTATCCTATTACACCTCAATCAGAAGTAATGGAAACCTTGATGGCTCTTAAACCCTGGGAAACAACAGGGATGGTTGTTTTACAGGCTGAGAGTGAAATTGCTGCTATAAACATGCTTTATGGTGGTGCTTCTTGTGGTAAAAAAGTAATGACCACATCATCAAGTCCTGGTATAAGTTTAATGCAGGAAGGCATCTCATATATTGCTGGAGCAGAACTTCCTTGTTTAATTATGAACTGTGTACGTGGTGGTCCCGGATTAGGGACTATTCAACCTGCCCAATCAGATTATTTTCAGGCTTGTAAAGGTGGGGGACACGGTGATTATCATTTACTTGTCCTTGCTCCTGCTTCTGTCCAGGAAATGAATGATTTTGTTGACTTAGGTTTTCAACTTGCATTCAAATACCGTAATCCTGTCATGATGTTATCTGATGGAGCTATTGGACAGATGATGGAGAAAGTTGAACTTAGCGAATATAAACCCAGATGGACTGACAAAGAAATTCAAAAAATATCTGGTGATTGGGCTGCGACAGGTAAGCCTCCTGATAGAGAAAGACATATACTTACTTCTCTGGAACTGGATCCTGAGGTTATGGAAAAATTAAACTTAAAAATTCAGGCTAAATATAGAAAAATGGAAGAGGAAGAAGTAAGATATGAAGAAATTCAATGTGATGACGCTGAATACTTATTAGTAGCTTATGGCTCATCAGCAAGAATTTGTCAAAAATCTGTTCAAATAGCAAGAGAGAAAGGAATTAAGCTAGGCTTACTTCGTCCTATTACTCTTTATCCTTTCCCTGTTAAACCTATTGAGAAATTAGCTGAGAATGTAAAGGGAATTCTTTCAGTTGAAATGAGTGCAGGTCAAATGGTAGAAGACGTAAGACTTGCAGCCAATGGAAAAGTGCCTGTTGCACATTATGGCAGATTTGGGGGTATAATTCCATCTCCAAATGAAATTGTTGAATTTTTACAAAAAAAAATAATAGGAGGTAAATAATCATGGCAGAAATAGATTTAAAAGACATAATGAAAGAAGAGAACATAGTTTATAAGAAATCTAAACTTCTTACTGACAATATAATGCACTATTGTCCTGGTTGTAGCCATGGTGTAGTTCATAAATTAATATCTGAAGTTATAGAAGAAATGGGTATTCAGGATAAAACCATAGGTATTGCTCCTGTAGGTTGTTCTGTATTTGCCTATAATTACATTGATATTGACTGGCAGGAAGCTGCTCATGGTAGAGCACCGGCTAATGCAACAGCAACAAAAAGACTGATGCCTGATAAATATGTTTTTACTTACCAGGGTGATGGGGATCTGGCTTCTATTGGCGCTTGTGAAATTTTACATGCTTGTAATAGAGGTGAAAATATTACTGTCATTTTTATAAATAATGGAGTATATGGTATGACAGGTGCACAAATGGCTCCGACTACTTTAGTTGGAATGAAATCTTCGACAACTCCTTATGGAAGAAATATAGATTTAAATGGATATCCATTAAAAATGACTGAAATAGTTGCTCAATTGCCAGGTACTGCTTATGTTACACGACAATCTGTTCATACTGCTGCAGCTATTCGTAAATGTAAAAAAGCAATACGTAAAGGTTTTGAAAATCAGGCAAAAAAAATAGGAACATCATTTATTGAAGTTACTTCTACTTGTAACTCAGGATGGAAAATCCCACCTGTTGAAGCTAACAAATGGCTGGAGAAACATATGTTCTCATTTTATCCTCAAGGGGATTTGAAAGATAGTGAAAGAAATAACCCTGATGACTACAAAAAATATATAGAAGATTAACTGATTTACTGATTAATTAAAATGAATTGTATTAATTATTTAAAAATATAAAATTATGACAGAAGAAATTATAATTGCTGGTTTTGGTGGTCAAGGTGTTCTTTCTATGGGCAAAATTCTTGCTTATTCAGGAGTAATGCAAAATCAAGAAGTTACCTGGTTCCCTTCTTATGGACCTGAGATGCGGGGGGGAACAGCTAATGTTATTGTTATTTTAAGTGATGACAGAATCAGTTCGCCGATTATCAGTGAATACGATACTGCTATCATCTTAAATCAACAGTCAATGGATAAATTTGAAAAAACTGTTAAACCTGGAGGCTTATTATTATATGATCCTAACGGAATCATAAAACCACCAACAAGGACTGATATTAATATTTATAAAATTGAAGGAGTGGAAGAAGCAGGTAAAATGGGAAATGCTAAAATTTTTAATATGATTGTCCTGGGAGGATATTTAAAAGTTAAACCTGTTATAAAAATAGAAAATATTGAAAAAGGTTTAAATAAATCACTCCCTGTAAGACATCATAATTTAATCCCTCTTAACTTAAAGGCTATAAAAAAAGGGATGGAAGTAGTTCAAGAAGTTTCATTAGTTAAATAATAAAACTTCCTTTATTAAATTTTATAAGGCTGTCTTATTATTAAGATAGCCTTTATTATTTGAAATATTTAATAAATTGAATGTAAAATAACATTATAAACACATAAAAAACAAAAGGTATGTTTAACAAAAAAGTTTATACAAATAGGAGAAAACATTTAAAAGAAAAAGTTCAAAGCGGAGTTGTCTTAATTTTAGGCAATGCAGAATCACCAATGAATTATCTTGACAATACATTTCATTTTCGTCAAGATAGTACTTTTCTTTATTTTTTTGGATTAGATTATCCAAACCTGGCTGCAATAATGGATATAGATGAAAATAAAGATTATATTTTTGGTGATGATGTGGACCTTGATGATATTATCTGGATGGGGCCTCAAGCTTCTTTAAAGGAGAAAGCTTATAAAGTAGGTATTGAAAATACAGGTCCTTTTAATGACATAGCTGTTTTTTTAAATAAAGTCATAAGACAAGGGAGGAAAATTCATTTTCTGCCTCCTTATCGTGCAGAAAATATAATTCTTTTAGAAAACATTCTGGGAATACATTCTTCGCAGATAAAAAATTATGTATCGGAGAAATTAATTAAAGCTATTGTCAGTTTACGCTCAATAAAAGATGAATATGAAATTGCAGAAATTGAAAAAGCAATAGATATAGGTTACGAAATGCATGTAACAGCTATGAAGATGGCAAAGCCTGGAATTTATGAAAGGGAGATAGCAGGAGTTATTGAGGGTATCACTATTTCAAATGGAGGTATGCTTTCTTTTCCTGTGATATTATCACAGCATGGGGAAACATTGCATAATCATTATCACGGCGATATTCTTGAAGCAGGGAAATTGATGCTTACAGATGCAGGAGCTGAAACTGAGATGCACTATGCTTCTGACTTTACCAGAACAATTCCTGTTAATGGAAAATTTACCGAGAGACAAAAGGAAATTTATGAAATTGTATTAAAAGCTAATATGGCTGCAATAAAAGCAAGCAAACCAGGAATTCCTTATTTAGATATTCATCTTTTAGCATGTAAAACTATTGCAAGCGGCTTAAAAGACTTAGGTCTAATAAAGGGTGATGTTGAAGAAGCAGTAAAACAGGGAGCTCATGCTATGTTTATGCCTCACGGTCTGGGACACATGTTGGGTATGGATGTTCATGATATGGAAAACCTTGGCGAAGATTATGTTGGTTATAATGACGAGGTACACAGAATAGACCAGTTTGGAACTGCTTATCTCAGATTAGCAAGAAAACTCCAACCTAACTTTGTTATGACTGATGAACCTGGAATTTATTTCATCCCTTCATTAATTGATAAATGGAGAAATGAAAAAAAATTTACTGAGTTTATCAATTACGAGAAATTAGAAACTTATAAAAATTTTGGAGGAATTAGAATTGAAGATGATCTTATAGTTACTGATAATGGCTGTCGTGTTTTAGGGAAACCTATACCTAAAACTATTGCTGATATTGAAAAAACAATGGCAGAATAAATAAAATGGTATTTTTATATACAGTATTAATTACCCTTAAGATGTATAGGGAATCTAAATGCTTTGCAAAATAAAATCAATAATGTAATAATAAATCCCCTGTAATTGCATAAAGTAAATAACCATTAAATAGAATTTTTAATCCCAGCCATAAATGGCTGGGCTATTGATATAAATGACTGGGCTTTGGCAGTATAGCTTTACGGTTGTTTTTGTTTTTATATTTTACAATCTTTGCACTTCATACTTAGTTATACATTTTTAGTCCTTTCAGGACTGACATAAAGATTTTACAAAATATGCTTATTTCTAAAAGTATTTCAAGCAGATTAAACCTAATCTATCAATAATTTTTGTTTTTATTTAGTCGATTATTATTTACAGGGTTTAATTTGCGTTCAATCTTTGCTGTCTTTATATAACCTTAAATCCGCAAAATAAATCTACCCCAAAGCGGAACTCCACGCTATTGTGGGGAATTATCGCTTAGAGTTTCTCACTGTATATAGTGCTATACCTGTGATGCTCTTTCGATGTGCTACACCCACAATGACTAACATTTCAACTTTTAATAACGAAGTAGTGTCGGTCTATAAAGTCGGTGTTTGATTCAGAATGTTCGAGTTCGAGGCTTGCGAAGTCTTTAAAATCAGGGAGTTTACTTTTGTAAATGACTGTTTTAAAGACGAGCATAACGAAGAAATCGGACATTATGGACAAACACTAAGTAGTTTACGGATTTAAGATATAAGAGGAGTTAATTCAATATATCAAGAAATTATTTAGTCCTTTATATCACAATTTTAAAAATTAAATCATATTATCATATCTTTGCAATATTAATATAATGAAATAAAAATGGCTTTAAAGTGTGGAATCATAGGTTTGCCCAATGTAGGAAAATCAACCTTATTTAATTGTTTATCAAATGCTAAGGCACAGACTGCAAATTTTCCTTTTTGTACAATTGAGCCGAATATCGGGGTTATTTCTGTACCAGATGAACGTTTAGAAGTACTTGCAAAATTAGTAAATCCTGCACGAATAGTGCCGGCAACTATTCAATTTGTTGATATTGCAGGTCTCGTTAAAGGTGCCAGCAAAGGTGAAGGTTTAGGAAATAGATTTTTAGCAAAAATAAGGGAAACGGATGCTTTAATCCATATTATAAGATGTTTTGATGATGATAATGTAGTACATGTTGACGGCTCTGTTAACCCTGTTAGAGATAAAGAAGTTGTTGATTATGAATTAGAGATAAAAGATCTGGAATCAATAGATAAGAAAATTCAAAAATACGAAAAGCTTGTTAAGCTTGGAGAAAAAGATGCTAGTAAAATATTGGAAGTTTTAAAAATCTACAAATCTCATCTTGAATTCGGTAAATTAGCTCATACAGTTGATGTGGATGCAGAAGATAAAAAATATGTAAAAGATTTATTTTTACTAACAGATAAGCCTGTATTGTACGTTTGTAATGTTGATGAATCTTCAGTTGTAAATGGCAATAAATATTCTGAACAGATAAAGGAAATTGTAAAAGATGAAAATACTGAAGTTTTAATTATTTCAGCTGAAATGGAAGCAGAGATAGCTGAATTAGAGAGCGTAGAAGACAGGAAGATGTTTTTAAATGATATAGGTTTAAAAGAATCAGCAGTTAACAAATTAATTAAATCAGCTTATAAATTATTAAATCTTTTAACATTTTTTACTGCTGGTCCTAAAGAAGTTAGAGCCTGGACTATTACAAATGGAATGACAGCTCAACAAGCTGCTGGTGTTATCCACAGTGATTTTGAACGTGGATTTATTCGTGCAGAAGTTATTAAATATAAAGATTTTATTGAATTAGGCTCAGAACAGGCTTGCAAGGAGGCAGGGAAAATCGCTATTGAAGGCAAAGATTATATTGTGAAAAATGGTGATATTATGCACTTTAGATTCAATGTTTAGAATTGTATGGTTTTTACGAGCTGATTTGTGATAAACAAAATATACTATATTATTTTTTGTTCCAAATTTCCCACGACTTTTCTGCCTGTGTATAAAGCATCTTTAAACCATTTTGTGTTTTAGTTCCTCTTTCTTTCCCTAACTTTAAAAATAAAGTTTCAGCCGGATTATAAATTAAGTCATACAAAAAATTTACAGAAGAGAGAAATTTATATGGGATATCAGGATATTTATTTATATCAGGGAACATTCCTAATGGAGTAGTGTTGATTATCAATTTATATTTTCTTATCAATTGTGAATCTAAATCTGTATAAGAAATTTCTTTATC
Source organism: uncultured Bacteroidales bacterium (assembly GCA_964395505.1). Classification (GTDB taxonomy): domain Bacteria; phylum Bacteroidota; class Bacteroidia; order Bacteroidales; family AUK083; genus AUK083. The sequence goes on from CAYNBX010000001.1 coordinate 26,929, forward strand.
ATTTTTAGGCTTTCTCGATACATAAATAAAATTAATATTCATTTTTTTTAAAACATAAGCAACAGATTTAGAAGCTCCTCCTGTTCCTAAAATTAAAGCATTATTATAATGTGTTTTTTTAATGTTTTTTAAAGATTGTTTAAAAGCAAAAGCGTCAGTATTATATCCAGTTAAATAAATTTTATTTTTAGGTCTTAAAATTTTAATAGTATTAACTGCTGCAATTTGTTTTGCAGTAGGGTCAATCTCATCTAAATATTGCAAAACACTTTCTTTAAAAGGAGCAGTTACATTCAATCCAAATAAATTTGTATTATTTTTTATTAAATCTTTTATAAATTGTATTTTGGAAATAGGAAATAATTTGTATTGTGTATTTTTAATATTTTCTTTTTTGAATTTTTCCGAAAAATATTTATTAGAAAAAGAATGAATGAGAGGATAACCGATTAATCCATAAATTTTCATATGTTTATATTTTTTGTATATAACTCATTATTAAATATTTATCTTAAGAAAAATATTAGTAATGTTTGAAATTAGATATTAGATATTTGAAGTTAT
>CAYNBX010000002.1:0-24857 GCA_964395505.1 uncultured Bacteroidales bacterium
GGACAAACACTATTTATGAATTAAGATAAATTTCATTATTAAGGCTTTGGCAAAAATTTATATACTCATAAAAAGATTCCTTTGGTCCGTGAAATCCGATGAAAAAAGTGTAATTCATAAATTTTACCTTCGCTCTTATCACTCATGAGGAAGACTTATCTCTTATTTAAAAAGTGTTTGAAAATCTTAAATCTAAATTCAGCATTCCTTGTCCGATATTCATTTTAACTTTATTGTATATTTCAAAAAAGTCTTTAATTTTTGATAAATTTATTGTTTTGTGCTTGATTATGATTTTTTACGATATTTGCAAAACAAAAATAATATTGAAATATTAATTCAAATCATTCTAAATGTTCGCTATTAAAAAGAAGAAAAAAAAGAAAAATTGGATTCACAGGCTAAGAGAAAAATACAGGCTTGTGATATTAAGAGATGATACCTTTGAAAAAAAATGGTCATTACGTTTATCACGTTTAAATATTATTCTCGTAATTAGTGCAATAATAATATTTTTTATATCTTTAACTGCTTATATCATTGCATTTACTTCGGTTAGAGAGTATATTCCGGGCTATACTGATGTAAACTTGGAAAAAAATCTGTATAAACTTCAGCTTAAAGCTGATTCTTTAGACAATGTTTTTAAACAAAAAGATTTATATATTAATAATCTTAAAAATATTATTGAGGGTAAAAATATTGTAGATACAATAGTAAATAAACCTGTTGCAATTATTAATTATGATACAATATCCTTAAAAAAAACACCTGAAGATTCTTTATTAAGATTAGAAATTGAAAATCAAAATAAATATAATCTTTATCCTTATGAAAATGATGTTTTACATAATAATAATTCTTCTATAAGTGGTTTTAATTTTTTCACACCTTTAAAAGGAATAATTACCAATGGTTTTAATATTGCAGATAAACATTATGCAATTGATATTGTTTCAAAAAAGAATGAAGCTGTAAAAGCAACTTTAGATGGCACTGTGATTTTTTCAAACTGGACTTTAGAAACAGGTTATGTTATAGCAATACAACATCAGAGGAATATGATTTCTGTTTACAAACACAATTCTGCCTTACTTAAAGAAGAAGGGGATTTTGTTAAAGCAGGTGATCCCATTGCTATTGTTGGTGAATCAGGAGAATTATCAACTGGACAACATCTTCATTTTGAATTATGGTACAATGGAAACCCAATCAATCCGGCAGATTATATGACATTTTGATATTAAATTTTTAAAATCCTTAAAAAAACACTAATTTATATTCCTTTTTAAATAATGAAAAAACGTATAGCTATATTAGGTTCTACAGGATCTATAGGCACTCAAGCTATTGAAGTAATTAAACAACACCCTGAAAATTTTACGGCTGAAGTGTTAACAGCACACTCTAATGCAGATTTGCTTATAAAACAATCCATTGAATTAAAACCTAATGCTGTTGTAATTGCTAATGATAAACTTTACAAAAAAGTATTTTATGCTCTTGATAAATATGATATTAAAGTTTATGCAGGAGAAGATTCTGTTTCACAAATTGTTGAAATGGATACCATAGATACCGTGTTAGTTGCAGTAGTGGGATATGCAGCTTTAAAACCAACCATCAACGCAATTAGAGCAAAAAAGCAAATTGCTCTTGCCAATAAAGAAACCTTAGTTATAGCAGGGGAAACTGTAATTAATCTTGCAAAAGAAAATAAAGTAAGCATTTACCCAATAGATTCAGAACATTCTGCAATTTTTCAATGTTTAATTGGAGAAAATTCCAATTCTATTGAAAAAATTTACATTACTGCCTCAGGTGGGCCTTTTAGAGGCAAAAGCAAAAAATTCTTAACAACTGTAAAAAAAGAACAAGCTTTAAAACATCCTAATTGGAATATGGGGAATAAAATAACTATTGACTCTGCTACAATGATGAACAAAGGTTTTGAAGTTATTGAGGCTAAATGGTTATTCAAACTAAAACCTGAACAGATTGACATAATCATTCATCCTCAATCAGTAATTCATTCTATTGTCCAGTTCATTGATGGTTCAATGAAAGCACAAATGGGACTGCCTGATATGAGAATACCAATTCAATATGCACTCACATATCCTTATAGAATAAAATCTTATTTTCCACGTTTTAATTTTCTAAATTATCCAAATTTAACTTTTGAATCTTGTGATAAAAATAAGTTTCGTAATCTTGCACTCGCTTTTGAAGTAATGGACAAAGGAGGTAATATGCCTTGTATTCTTAATGCTGCAAATGAAATTGCTGTTAATGCTTTTTTAAATGATAAAATTAGTTTCCTGGGAATGTCAGATGTTATAGAAAAATGTATGCAAACTGTTCCTTTTATCAATTCTCCAAATATTAATGAATATATAAAAACAGATGCAGAAACACGGAAAATCGCTAATGATTTAATTAATAAATAAAACAATAATGAGTGGTTTAATAATGGCTGCCCAACTTGTTACGGGCTTATCAATACTGGTTATTTTACATGAATTAGGACATTTTATAGCAGCCAAATCTTTTGGCATTAAAGTTGAAAAATTCTTCCTCTTTTTTGATGCGGGGAATTTTAAATTATTTAGTTTCAAAAAAGGTAATACTGAATATGGTATTGGCTGGCTGCCCTTAGGAGGTTATGTAAAAATAGCAGGAATGATTGACGAATCAATGGATAAAGAACAATTGAAAAAGCCACCTCAACCCTGGGAATTCCGTTCGAAACCTGCCTGGCAAAGACTGATTGTTATGATCGCAGGTGTTGTCGTAAATTTAATCCTCGGTATAATTATTTTCGCATCCATTTTATTCCATTATGATCAATATTTACCAAATAAAGAACTAAACAATGGAATTTATGCTTACAAATTAGCAAGAGATGTTGGTTTTAAAACTGGTGATAAAATTTATGCTATTAATGATGTCAAAGTAGTACGTTTTAAAGATATTCAATCATTAAAAGTTATTTTTGGCTCAACAGTAACTGTTAAAAGAAATAATTCATTAGTAAATATTGAAATCCCTGATACCTTTTATAAAAATTTTAAAAAAGCCAAAAAAAAATTATTTATTGAACCTTTAAATTTCCCATTTACAATAGATAGTGTTATTCATGGGATGAATGCTGAAAAAGATGGCTTAAAAAAAGGAGATAAAATATTATCTGTTGACAGCACTAAAATATCAAGCTGGGGTAAATTTACTGAAATAATCTCTAATAATAAAGGAAAGAAGATATTTGTTAAAGTTGAACGACATAACAAAATATTCCCCATAAATTTAACAGTTGACTCAACTGGCCTTATTGGTATTTATAGCTCTCCAGCACCTTATACTCTTAAAAATTATACATATTCTTCCTCATTAAAATATGGATATAAAGATGCTTATGAAATGTTAGCTGCAAATATTAAAGGTTTTGGAAAAATATTTAAGGGTGAAGAAAAAGCCAGTGATTCATTACAGGGACCCATTGGTATTGCAACAATATATGGTGGCGTTTGGAACTGGCATAGATTCTGGTTTATAACTGGATTATTATCATTAATTTTAGCTTTTATGAATATTTTACCTATACCAGCCTTAGATGGTGGTCATGTTTTTTTCCTCACTATTGAAGCTATTACAAGACGAAAAATACCTGATAAATTTATGGAATATGCTCAAATTACAGGTATGATAATACTTATTGCAATTATGATATTTGCTGTTGGCAATGATATTATGCGTTTGCTCAGATAATCTGATTAAAAAATATTTTTCTAAATATTAAAGGAGCCGTTTCTTATAACATCTCTCTTTTGTAATATCTTTAACACAACCTTTGAAGAAAAATAAATAGCAACATCAAATATAATTTAAAACAAATTCATCTTATTCATCTTCAACTTTTTCTTTAATCGACTTAAATCCTTTACCTAAAATCTCATTTGCATTAATAACAGTAAGAAAAGCATCAGGGTCAACTTTACGAATATAACCTTCGAGAATTGAAAGTTCCCTGATATTCACAACTGTATAAATTATTGTTTTTTCTGCACCATTAAACATACCCTCGCCTTTTAACATAGTTCCTCCTCTTTTAAGGTCATTAATGATTTTATATTTTATTTCTTCATATTTATCAGACACTATAAAAAGTGTTTTATCATAATTAATACCTTCTATAACCATATCTATCATTTTCCCTTCTACATAAATTACTATCCATGAATACAAAGGCACTTTCCAATCATGAAAAGCAATTAAACCAACTAATACAATAACAGAATCAATGTAAATCATTAATTGACCCAAAGGGAGTTTGGTATATTTTGCAATAATCATAGCAATAATATCCGAACCTCCTGAAGTAGCTTTTGCTTTAAAAATCAAACCTAAACCAAGACCAGATAATACACCGCCAAAAATTGAAGAGAGCAATTTGTCATTTTCAACCAAAGGCTTTTCACCCCAAAAATAAGTTAAGGTATCAATAAATACTGAAGCAAGTACAAATCCAATAATAGTCTTAATGCCAAATCTAGGACCAAGTATTTTAATCCCAATTATGGTAAGCGGAATATTTAAAATCAATCCCATTAAACCTATTGGGAATCCATTAGGTGCAAACGAAAATAACCCTTTTGTAAGATAATGTATTACTATAGATATGCCAAATACACCACCAGGTACAATCTTATTAGGCGAAATAAAAAAAACATAAGCTACCGCAAGGGTAAAAGCCCCCGATATTATTAAACTATAAGAAATAATCCATTTCTTTGAAAAAAGCTTCTCTTTCTGCAAAAAAGTCATAATCTTTAATTTTTTAAATTATTAATTTTTAAAAATGGCGGCAAAACTAATTAAATATTGAAATAGTAAAAACAAATTTTAAAAAATAATTCTAATCAAAATAATAAGTGCTTTTTTATTTTTTTTGTAAATTCCATTTCAATTGATAATCACTAAGTTGAATCCTGCAATTAATTTTGTTTTATATTCAATTTTCTTATTCTTAATTCTTATATATTGATAAACCTTAAATCTGAAAATTACTTGGCAGCTAAAAGTTGAAATGTGAGTCAGTGTTGGCATAGCACAGCTAAGAACATCGAAGGCACAGCCCTTGTTACGAAGATAAAGTCTGAGCCAGCATTACCAACAATGATATGCATTTCGTCTCTGCATAAGATTTAGTTTGTGGATATAAAGGTAAAATAAATAATATTAATTTTTTTGCTAATAATCTTTAAATCCAGTCTAAAAAGATTTAAATTAAAAGAATTAGAAAGTTTTTCAAATATTTGAAAAACCGATAAATCTGTTATTAGTTGATACCTTATTATTAACCATTGTAACAGTTTCTATTTTTTTATATAGTATCTGAAAAAAAACTAATAGAAATAGAATTGTTTGATAAGAAAACGCCAATAATAAGGCTTGCAAAGACCTAAAAATCAGCATGACGCAGTTTTTGGCGTTTTCTTTTAAACATTATATATGATTTTTTATACTGCACTCATCCCTTAATATACAATTATTTTCCTCATAATAAATAATAAATGAGAACATTAAAATTTAATTATATTTTTATTTATAATTTTTTTGTTAATTTAAAAAAGTTATTTATATATTCGCACTGTTTTAAAATAATCCAATATTCCTTAAATTATAAAATTTAATTAGTGTACGTAAATAAAGTCAGTGTTTGAATCAGAATGTTAATTTTCAAGGCTTGCGAAGTCAAAAAAAGCAGAGTTTACTCTTGTAAATAAGCATTTTTTTGACGAGTGTAACGCAGAAAATGGACATTATGGACAAACACTAATTATGTATTATAATTTTCTATATTAATATATGATTATTTGATATTTAGTAAAAAACATAATGAAAAAAATAAATAAAAACATTATTTTTTCATTAATATTATTATTTATATGTTTTGTCGCAACTGCTCAACAGGAACCACAATTTACTCAAAACATGTTCAATAATATGTATACTAATCCTGGATATGCCGGGAGTAATGAAGCAATATGTGCTACAGGTTTGATGAGACAACAATGGGTAGGATTTAAAGATGATGAAGGTAACACGGTTTCACCCGAAACTTACCTTATATCTATTGACGCGCCTGTTAATATTTTACATGGGGGACTGGGCTGTACAATTATGCAAGATAAACTTGGTTTTGAAAAAAATATTAAAGTTAAATTAGGCTATGCTTATCGTTTTAGTCTTGGATACGGTGATTTAGGCATTGGTGCACAAGTTGGGTTTTTAAATAAATCTATTGACTTTTCAAAATTCAAACCTATAGATGAAAATGACCCTTTGCTTCAAGATGAAGGTGAACAAAAAACTATGGTAGCCGACTTTTCTTTTGGAGCATTCTATAAAGTATTAAATCAATATTATATTGGATTTTCTACTTCACAAATAACTCAAAGGAAATTAGATATTGGAAAATCTTCAAAATTTAATTTAAAAAGGCATTATTTTATTACAGCCGGCTATGAATATACTTTGCCAGGGAATCCTTCTTATGAAATAGACCCTTCTTTTTTAATTAAAACTGATGGTGCTGCAACTCAATATGATATTAGCAGTTTACTAAAATATAACAACAAATTTTGGGGAGGTCTTAGCTATAGAGTAAATGACGCTGTTGCAATTTTATTAGGAATGACTATTAAGGATTTTTGCATCGGATATTCTTACGATATTACTACATCCAAATTAGGTTCTGTAGGCAGCAGCGGCAGCCATGAAATTATGCTCAGGTATTGTTTTAAAATTGAAGTTGAAAAAATACCGAAAAGTTATAAAAATACGAGATTCTTATAATCTTAATAACTTGTTAATATTAAAATATGATAAATTAGAAATTATTTCACATAAAGATAAAATAATTTTTATTTTTTTTGTAAAAAAACAACAGATTATATTTTTTTTATTAAATAATAAAAGTTTATAAATATCGTTTAAAAATAAAATATTAGAAACTTTAAGCTTTAATAACATTTATTTCAAAATTTAAAATCATAAAAAATCATTAATTCAAATTATTATGAAAAAACTATCTTTCTATTCATTTATCATAATAATATTAGGTATATTGAGTAGTTGTGGAAATTCAGGAAATGGAGAACTTATAGGTGTAAAAAAGAGACCTCATTTTTATCAACCAGAGCCTTATGGTATGGCGTATATTCCAATGGGAAGTTATACAATGGGTTTAAGTGATGAGGATGTGCCTTATGCACTAAACAATGAACCAAAAACAGTTTCTATTCAAGCCTTTTATATGGATGAAACCGAAATTACAAATAACGAATATAGGCAATTTGTTTACTGGGTTAGAGATTCTATTGCTCGTAGATTATTGGGTGTAGTTGCTCCTGAGAAATATTTAATTGAAGAAAATAAAAAAACAGGTGAGGTATATGATCCTCCATTTCTTAATTGGAAAGAAGATATAAACTGGAAGAGTGATAACCAGGATATAAGAGATGCTCTTGAAGAAATGTATTTACCAGAACATGAAAGGTATTTCAGAAATAAAGAAATTGACACAAGGAAATTGTATTATGAATATTACTGGGTAGATTTAAAAGCTGCTGCAAGTAAAGATTTCTCTGTTGAAGGCAAAGCAAAAGAAGGTGCCTTGGCAAACCGTCCACAAGGATTAAAAGATAGATCATTATATGTCAGAAAAGAAGTTATTAATATATACCCTGACACGCTTTCATGGATACATGATTTTACCTATTCCTTTAATGACCCAATGACAGAGAGATATTTTTGGCATCCTGCTTATGATAATTATCCAGTTGTTGGCGTTACATGGAAACAAGCAAGAGCTTTTTGTATATGGAGGACTCAATTGCTAAACAGTTATCTTTCACAAAACCATAAAGCTATTGTAAATGATTTTCGTTTACCTACTGAAGCAGAATGGGAATGGGCTGCTCGCGGTTCTTATGCCTTAGGCTCTTATCCTTGGGGAGGACCTTATATCCGAAATAGTAAAGGATGTTTCCTGGCAAATTTCAAACCTCTAAGAGGCGATTATATCTCTGATGGAGGACTTAGAACTGTTATAGTCGCTCATTATCCTGCAAATGATTATGGTTTATATGATATGGCTGGAAATGTCGCAGAATGGACTAATGATGCTTTTGATGAAGCAACTTATAATTTTTCATGGGATATGAATCAATGTTATTCATATAATGCAAAAGATACCGACCCGCCTTCTTTAAAAAGAAAAGTTATTAGAGGAGGTTCCTGGAAAGATGTTAAATATTATCTTAAGGTCTCTTCTCGTTCCTATGAATATCAAGATACAGCTAAATGTTATATTGGATTTAGATGCGTTCAGGATTATCTTGGAAGACAAAAAGATGATAATCCAGGACGTGCTTCCCATATATATTAATAGCAAACTTATTATAAATTGAAATAAATTAATACTAATAATTAACTTTTTCTATTATGTGGATAAATAATGTAGTAAGAACCCATGGGTTCAGAAATTTTATGGCTAAGCTTTACGGCTGGGGCGCATCTGTTGTGTTAATTGGTGCACTTTTTAAATTACAACATTACCCAGGAGCAGGCATAATGCTTATCATTGGTCTTAGCACTGAAGCAACTATTTTCTTTTTCTCAGCATTCGAAATTCCTCATGTTGAACCTGACTGGAGTTTAGTTTATCCTGAATTAGCAGGTATGTATCATGGTGGTAATAATAAGGAAGAAATACCAATAAAAAAAAAGGGTACTAACGTAACCCAGGAGCTTGATGAAATGCTTAAAGAGGCTAAAATAGATCAGAATTTAATTTACAGCCTGGGTAAAGGCTTAAAAAACTTAAATGAAACCACATCAAAGTTATCTGATATATCTAATATATCTGTCGCCAATAACGAATTTATCGAAAATGTTAAATCTGCAGCTCAAAATGCTAATGACCTTTCAAAATCATACAAAAAAACTGCGGAAACATTAGATAGTAACCTTGATATTTCAGGAGATTACATAGAAAATATTAAAAATGCTTCTGAATCAGTAGCCAAACTTTCAAGTACCTATAACAAAACTACTGAATCATTAAAAATTGATGGTAATAATTATAATGAAATATTGCAAAAAACTACAAACAACCTTTCTGCTTTAAACACAATTTACGAATTACAATTACAAAATTCAAATGAACATCTGGATTCATCTGATAAATTTTTAGAATCATTTAGCAAATTTACTAAATATCTGAATGAATCAGCTGAAAACACAGCTAAATATAAAGATAATCTCGCTGCTCTAAATGCAATTTATGAATTACAATTAAAAAGTTCAAACGAACAATTAGAATCTTCTGACAAATTGCAAGTTATCTTTGAGCAATATCTTCGTAATTTAAATGGTTCAGTTGAAAATACAGCTAAATATAAAGATAATCTCGCTGCTTTAAATACTACTTATAAATCACAATTAATAGAATCAAATGAACAGGTAAAATCAACAAAAAATCTACATGAAACTATTAATAAATTTCTTAGTTCTATTAATGAATCTGCTGATAAAACAGTTGAGTTTAAAAATAAAATAGATATTTTAAATAAAAATATAACTTCTCTTAATGACGTTTATGGCAAAATGCTTACTGCTATGAATGTTAACATTAATTCATGAAAATAATTTCTACAAATAATAATAAAACAAACAAAAATCAATAAATATATATGGCTGCATATAAGGAAACACCGAGGCAGAAAATGATAGCAATGATGTATCTGGTATTGTATGCACTTTTAGCACTTAATGTTTCTAAATCTGTATTAGATGCTTTTCTTGTCGTTAATAAAAGTATGGAAGTAACAAACAAAAACTTCCAAAATAAAATTAATGCTAGTTATGCAGATTTCGAAAAACAATATCAGATAAATCAAAATAAGGTTAGACCATACTGGGAAAAAGCAAAAAAAGCAAGGAAACTTTCAAATGACATGATAAACTATATAAATAATATAAAGGTTATTCTTACTTTAAAAGTAGATCGTCTAAAAAATGATACAACAGAGGCAATAAGAAGAAGTAAAAATATTTATGAAGTTAAAGCTAAGGATGATTATGATATAACTACAAATTATTTTATTGGGGATTCGCCCGATGGTTCCAAGGGTAAAGCAAGAGAATTAAAAAATAAGATAAATAAATACAGAGAAGATTTAACAAATCTAATTGAACCAAAATATCGTAGTTCACTTAACATAGGTTTGAAAACAAAAGGGGAATATACTGACTCTTATGGAAATAGTCAAAATTGGGAGATGCATAATTTTAATCATACAATTTATACAGCTGATATTGTTATTTTAAATAAAATAATAGCAGAAATTCAAAATGCAGAAACAGACGTTGTAAACCAATTATACAGCTCAGTATATGCTGAAAACTTCAAATTTGATAAAATTGAAGCAAAGGTATTGCCTAAAACAAATTATTGTTTTCTGAATGAAGACTATCAAGCTGAAATATTAGTTGCAGGTTATGACACTAAACAAAATCCCGAAGTTCTTGTACTCCCTGGTGCAGACACAATTACAAAAAATAATATTAAATTTGCCAAACATATTAAAGGAGTAAAAGGTTTTGTTAAATTAATCTTACCATCAAATTCTGAAGGATTTAAACAATTTGCAGGAGTTATAAAAATAAAATCTCCTACTGGTAAAGGCGTTAACTCATATTATTTTCATGATTCATATTATGTAGCTAAACCTTCGTTAACAGTATCTGCTAAAAAAATGAATGTATTTTATATTGGTGTGGATAACCCTGTTTCTATTTCTGTACCTGGTATAGCTGTTGAACAACTAAGACCGAGAATCTCAGGCGGGGGCACTCTTAAGTTCGACACAAAAAGTAGAGATTACATAGTAAGGATTCCTAAAAACGCGAAAAATAAAGCAGTTATAAGTGTTGACGCCAAGTTCAATGGGACTCTAAAATCTATGGGTTCAGCAGAATTCCGTGTAAAAAGATTACCTAACCCTAATGCTTATATTGCTAATAAAAAAGAAGGTTTAATTGACAAAAATGTCTTATTGGCTGCTGGAGCAATAATACCACAAATGCCTCCTGGTTTTGAATTTAATTTTAATTTTATAATTACTTCATTTACTTTTACAACTTCAAGAGGTGGGGATATTATTGAAAAAAAGACAAAAGGAAATAAATTTACACCTGAAATGATAAAATTGATAAGAAGTTCTAAAAAAGGTCAAAGAATTTGGTTGGAAAATATCATTGCAAAAGGACCTGACGGAAACCGTAGTCTTTCACCCATAAATCTTAAAATTAATTAGAATAAATTTTTAAATTGTTAATATTAAAATAGCTATGAAAAATTTAATAATTATTATCTCTCTTTTAAGCCTGACATTAGGAATAGAACTAAAGGCTCAATCACAAATACTCGATAATCCTCCAAGAAATAGCGTGTATGAAAAATTGAACATTGCTGACTCAAAACCTATTCCTTATCCTTACGTTAGAGAAGCTGATGTTATGTGGTCTAAAAGAATTTGGAGAGTCATTGATTTTAGAGAAAAAATGAACCAGGTATTCTATTATCCCGAAATTCCCCAAAATAACTGGAGAAGTTTAATGACAATTATTATGGATGCTTTAAAAGAAGGTTCTATCACTGCTTATGACGCAACATCTCCAACAGATGAGTTCTTAGTGCCTTTAACTTATCAGGAAATAATGAGCAGGTTAGAAAGCACAGATACAGTTCAACTAAAAAGACCATACCCCCCCTATGAATTATATGACACAGTTATAACAAAACATTTTTATACAACTGATATTAAAAGGATAAGGATTAAGGAAGATTGGTTTTTTGATAAACAACGTTCAGTTATGGAAGTGAGAATACTTGGTATATGCCCTGTTAGAAATAGTTATGACCAAAAAGGTATATTTAGAGGATACCAACCTCTTTTCTGGATTTATTATCCAGAGGCAAGACCTATACTTGCAAAAGCCGAAGTTTTCAATAGATTTAACTCTTCAGAAAGAAAATCCTATGATGTCGTATTTATGAAAAGAATATTCAGCAGTTATATCTATAAAGAAGAAAATGTTTATGACAGAAAAATTACTGAATATGCAACTGGCTTAGATGCAATGCTGGAATCTGAAAGAATAAAAAATGAATTGTTTAACTTTGAACAAGACTTATGGTCATATTAATATAAAAAAATATTATACTTCATTCTCATTATAAACTCCCTTAAAAATAGGGAGTTTTTTTTATTCTCATCTTTTACTATAAAAATATTATTTTAGCAATAAAATTATTTTTTTTATGTATTTCATTTCTGGTATTTGTCTTTTATCGCTTGAAAAATAATACTTAGTAAATATTTATATACACCTTAATTTCATTAATATTAATAATGTTATGAATTTTTTACAAACACCAATTGAATATCTTAAAGGAGTTGGACCTAAGCGCGGAGAATTATTAAAAAAAGAGCTTAACATATTTATTTTTTATGATTTGCTCAGCTTCTACCCTTTTAGATATGTTGACAGAAGCAAATTTTACAAAATAAATGAAATTAATAATGTCTCGTCTTATGTACAAATTCGTGGAAATATTTGTAATGTCCATATCATAGGCAAAAACACCGGTAGAAGATTAGTTGCAACTTTAAAAGATGAAACAGGAGAAATAGAATTAGTATGGTTTAAAGGCATTAAATGGTACAAAGACAAATTTAGACCAGAAAAAGAATATATAGTTTTCGGCAAACCTACTATTTTTAATAAAAAATTCAACATACCTCATCCTGATATTGATATTGTTCCTGAACAAAATCAAACTTTAGGTGAGACTTTACAAAGTTTTTATAACTCTACTGATAAACTAAAATCTAAAGGCCTAAATAGTAAGGGCATTAGCAAATTAATGAAAAACTTAATACTTAAAGTCAATAACAACATTCCTGAAACTATTTCAAATGATATTATTCAAAAGTTAAAACTTATTTCCAGAGAACAAGCAATCATCAATATTCATTTCCCTAAAAATCAGGAGATACTAAAAAAAGCTCAAGCAAGACTGAAATTTGAGGAACTCTTTTTCCTCCAATTAAAATTACTAAAACAAAAATTTATAAGAATCAATAAAATAAATGGCCATAAATTCACTGTCATTGGAAATTATTTCAATAACTTTTATTATAATAACTTACCTTTTGAATTAACCAATGCACAGAAAAAAGTAATAAGAGAAATAAGGCATGACGTGGGTTCAGGGAAACAAATGAACAGACTGCTGCAAGGAGATGTGGGCAGTGGAAAAACTCTTGTAGCACTTATGACAATGCTAATGGCTCTTGATAATAATTTCCAAGCTTGCTTAATGGCTCCTACTGAAATATTAGCTATTCAACATTTCGAAACTATCTCAAAAATGCTTTATGGCTTAAATATTAATATTGATATTCTTACAGGCTCAACAAAAACATCTAAAAGAAAAATTATTAATGAGCAATTACTTAATGGCAGTTTGCAAATATTAATAGGCACTCATACTTTAATTGAAGAAACTGTTCAGTTTCACAATATTGGCTTAGTAGTCATTGATGAACAACATAAATTTGGCGTTGCCCAAAGAGCAAAACTATGGGAAAAAAATAAAAAACCTCCTCATGTTTTGATAATGACTGCAACACCAATACCGAGAACCCTTGCAATGACTTTATATGGAGACCTTGATATTTCTATTATTGATGAACTACCTCCAGGACGAAAACCTATTAAAACTTATCATTTATATGACTCAAACCGATTAAGAGTCTTTGGTTTTATAAAACAACAAATCAAAAAAAGGCAACAAGTTTATATTGTTTATCCTTTAATTAAAGAATCTGAAAAATTAGACCTGAAAGATTTGATGGACGGCTATGAAAGTATAGTAAGAGAATTCCCTTTACCTGATTACAGTATAAGTATTGTTCATGGAAAAATGAAAACTGCTGACAAAGAATACGAGATGCAGCGTTTTATTAAGGGAGAAACACAAATTATGGTTGCTACTACAGTTATTGAAGTTGGAGTAGATATCCCTAAGGCTTCAGTAATGATAATTGAAAATGCTGAACGCTTTGGTTTGTCTCAACTTCATCAACTTAGAGGAAGAGTAGGCAGAGGCGCTGAACAATCTTATTGTATATTGATGACAAAAAATAAGCTAAGTTATGTTGCAAAAAAAAGAATAGAAACTATGGTTAAAACTTCTGATGGTTTTAAAATTGCTGATGTTGACCTTAAGCTTAGAGGACCTGGTGATATGCAAGGTACTCAACAAAGCGGTATCCTTGACTTGAAAATAGCTGACCTGGTTAAAGATGAAAAAATACTTAAATATGCCAGAAACTTAGCTTTGAATATTATTAAGGACGACCCATTTTTGGAAAAAGATAAAAATATTTTAATGTCTAAACAATTAAATTTTTTATACAAAAGTAAAACGAACTGGGGATTAATAAGTTAATGATTTATTATGATAACATATCAAAATGTTTATTTTTTTATAAATGACACCATTCAGAAAAAAATACCGAATTGTATCAACAAAATAACATTTCCTTTTTCTGATGACTTTTCAAAGTTTGGAGAAAACTGAAAACAATCAGAACGAATCAGAGATATAAAAAATAATTTTATAATCAATAATTATTATCTTATTAATATAAGAACCTATAAACCACAATTTATTAAAAACATGTCTAAACTTTTACACTCACATTCTTTTAAACTTGTTTAAAATCATTACTTTTGCATTTTTAAAATTTTATTAAGAAATGAAAATATCATACAACTGGCTTAAGCAATACATTGATTTAGATATTGACATACCAAGATTATCAAGATTTTTAACAGATTGCGGTCTGGAAGTAGAAGCACTGAACAAAGTCCAATCAGTAAAAGGAGGATTAAAAGGAGTTGTAATAGGAGAAGTAAAGACAAAAAAAAAGCACCCAAATGCTGAACACTTAAGCATAACAACAGTAGATATAGGTAAAAAAGAATTATTAAAAATCGTTTGTGGAGCACCTAATGTACAAGTTGGGCAAAAAGTACCTGTTGCTACAATTGGCACGACACTTTATCAGGGTGATAATTCATTTAAAATAAAAAAATCAAAATTAAGAGGCGAGCTTTCTGAAGGTATGATTTGTGCTGAAGATGAATTAGGTTTAGGCTCATCTCACAATGGCATAATGGTACTTGATCCTTCTGTCAAACCAGGAACTTCAGCAAAAGATTATTTTAAAATTGAAGATGACTATATTTTTGATATAGGGCTAACACCAAATAGAACTGATGCTATGTCTCACATCGGAGTTGCCAGAGATTTGATAGCTGTTTTAAACAACTTAAATCCTGATAAAGAAAATATTCCGAAAAAAACCAAAAAATTAATAATACCTTCAGTTAAAGATTTCAAAATTGATAATCATGACAGAGAAATAAAAGTCATTGTTGAAAATATTAATGATTGTCCAAGATATTCTGGTTTAACAATTTCAGGAATAGAAGTTAAAGAATCACCTGATTGGCTTAAAAATCGTTTAAAATCTATTGATGTACGCCCAATAAACAATATTGTTGACATAACAAATTTCGTTTTATTTGAGACAGGACAACCCTTACATGCCTTTGATGCTGATAAAATCAAAGGCAGCAAAGTAATAGTAAAAAATCTTGAACAGGGAAGTAAATTCATAAGTCTTGATGAAGTTGAAAGAGAACTCTCAAAAGAAGATCTTATGATATGTAATTCAGAAGAAGGTATGTGCATTGCAGGAATATTTGGAGGTGCAAAATCCGGCGTTACTTATAAAACAAAAAATGTTTTCCTGGAAAGTGCATATTTCAATTCAAAAACAATAAGGAAAACATCAAAACGACTTGGATTGAAAACAGAAGCTTCTTTCCGCTTTGAAAGAGGCACTGACCCAGAAATGACTATTTATGCTTTGAAACGCGCTGCTTTACTAATAAAAAATATTACTGGCGGTAAAATATCTTCTGATATTATTGATGTTTATCCAAAACCTGTTGAAAAAAAGAAAATCAATATTTCTTATAAAAATATCAATCGCCTTATAGGAAAATCAATAGATAAAAAAATAATTAAAAATATACTAAAATCATTAGAAATTAAAATACTAAACGAAACTGATGAGGGATTAATTTTATCTATTCCAACTTACAGAGTTGATGTAACCCGCGAAGCTGATATTGTTGAAGAAATTTTAAGAATCTACGGATTCAATAATATTGATATTCCTTCACAAGTTAAGTCTTCTTTAACTTTTAGCTTAAAACCCAATAAAAATAAAATTGAAAATTCTATCTCTGATTTACTCAGCAGTAATGGTTTTTTTGAAATTTACAATAACTCTTTAACAAAATCTGCATACTCTGAAATAGCTAATATTTATAAAAGTGAAAATAACGTTAAAATATTAAACCCTCTTAGTAAAGATTTGAATGTATTGCGTCAAACATTGCTCTTTGGGGGATTAGAATCAATAATACATAATCTTAACAGGAAAATCACAGATCTTAAATTTTATGAATTTGGCAATACTTACCATTTAATATCTGAGAAATCCTCAAATGAGAATATTCTTTCAAAATATTTAGAAGTTAAACATCTAACAATTTTTATTACAGGAAGAAAATACCCTGAGAATTGGAATACAACAAACGAAAAGGTAGATTTTTTCTATATAAAAGCCCTGGTTAATAATATTCTAAAACGTTTAGGAATATACTATTCAAATTTAAAAACAGAAATAAATCATTCAGAAATATTTGATGAATCTTTAGTTTATAATTTTAAAAAAACAAAACTCGTGGAATTTGGTTTGCTAAGAAAAAAACTCTTAAAACTCTTTGACATAAAGCAAGAAGTATATTATTCTGATTTAAACTGGGATTCATCAATAAAATTAATAAAAAATAATGAAATTAATTATAAAGAAATACCTAAATTCCCTGAAGTAAGACGTGACCTTGCTTTATTAATTGATAAAAACATACAATTTGCTGATATCAAAGAACTGGCTTTTAAAACAGAAAAATATTTATTAAAATCCGTTAATTTATTTGATGTTTACAAAGGAGATAAAATTGAAGCCGGAAAAAAATCCTATGCTTTGAGTTTTATTTTACAAAACCCAAACAAAACATTAACAGATAAAGTTATTGGGAAAACAATGAACAAACTAATTAAAGCATATAAACAGGAATTTAAGGCTGTAATAAGATAAAGAATCTATGATTAAATTTTTGTGTATTAATTTAGTATAAAAAACAAATTATTTTTTCTATTTTTATCGAACTTATATTATTATATCATTCATAATTATTTATTTAGATGATTTAAAAAATGGATATTCAATCAATAAAACAACGTTTTGGTATTATTGGCAATTCTCTTTTGCTGAATAGAGCAATAGATATAGCCCGGCAAGTTGCCCCAACTGATATAACAGTTTTAATAACAGGTGAGAGCGGCACAGGCAAGGAAGTTTTTCCTAAAATAATTCATCAGTTAAGTGCCAGAAAACACGGACCTTATATTGCTGTAAATTGTGGAGCAATTCCTGAAGGGACAATCGACTCAGAATTATTTGGACACGAAAAAGGTTCTTTTACTGGTGCTCATGAAGCACGCAAGGGTTATTTTGAAGTTGTTAACGGTGGAACTATCTTTTTAGATGAAGTAGCAGAACTACCTTTATCAACTCAAGTAAGATTATTAAGAGTTCTTGAAAGTGGAGAATTTATTAAAGTAGGTTCTTCAAAAGTACTCAAAACTGACGCTCGTGTTGTAGCTGCTACTAACACTAACATCCTTGATGCTATTAGATACGGCAAATTCAGACAAGACCTGTATTATCGTTTAAATACAGTACCTATTTATATCCCCCCTTTAAATGACAGAAAAGAAGATATTATTTTACTTTTCAGAAAATTTGCTTCTGACTTTGCAGATAAATACCATATGCCTCCTTTACATTTAGACGAAGAAGCCAAAACATACTTGCAAAATTATAGATGGCACGGAAATATCAGACAATTAAAAAATTTTACAAAACAGATATCAATAATTGAAGAAAACAGATTAATAACACTTGAAATAATTAAGAAATATTTACCTCAAACTCAGTTTAATGAATTACCTGTACTTTATAAAAAAGAAAATACTGATAAAGGATTCACAGAAAGAGATTTACTTTATAAAGTGCTTTTTGATATGAAAAAAGATATAAATTATTTGAAAAAAATTATAGTTGAAATATTGCATTACGAAAGCATCCCTCATGAAATACGTAAAGACAATGCTCAAATAATTAAAAAATTATCACTTAACAATGATTATGATACAATTATTAAAGATGATGTTAAACACGAAATCAATCAAACTGAAGTAGAAACTGATAAACCCTTAAGAAAACCTATACGGGATTCTGAAATTATTGAAGAATCACTATCTATCAAAAAAAAGGAAATTGACCTTATCACAAAAGCTTTGAAAAAAAATAATGGTAAAAGGAAAAATGCAGCTAAAGAACTGGGCATTTCTGAACGAACACTTTACAGGAAAATCAAAGAATATGAAATAAAATAATGTATAAATAAACATTATAGACTTTGAAAATTAAGTGCAAATTGATACTACAATAAACATAGCTTCAAACTTTTTAAATAAATATGAAAATACTAACAATACATTTAACATTTTTATTAAGCTTTTTTATAACAGGCTGCGGCATTTATTCTTTTACTGGAGCTTCAATTTCACCGGAAGTTAAAACAATCTCAATACATTATTTTCCAAATCATGCCCCTTTAGTTCAGCCTAGCTTAAGCCAAACTTTTACTGATGCACTAAAAGATAAATTTTCATCACAAACCGATTTAGATCTGGTTCCAAACAAGGGAGACTTAAACATTGAAGGAGAAATTACAGGCTATTCAACACAACCTATTGCCATTCAAGGAAACCAAACAGCAGCCTTGAATCGCTTAACAATTACTGTTAAAGTTAAATTCACAAATAAATTCGACCAAAAACAAAACTTTGAAACAAATTTCTCAAGATATGAAGATTATGAAAGCAGTAAAAATCTTTCAGATGTTGAAGAAACTTTAAATACACAAATAACAAATTATCTTGTTGAAGATATTTTTAATAAAGCTGTTGTAAACTGGTAATTTATTACTTTATCAAATCAAGAAACTATTAATTAATTTACAATGTATATCTTTTCATAAATAACTTGTAAAATCAAATTATAAAACCGCATTAAAATTATTTATCATCTAATTAACATAAAATGAATCTTCAACAATTTATAAACTTCATAAAATATCCTGATAAATTAAACAATAAAAGCATTTCTTTACTTTCAGATTTAACTTTAGAATTCCCATATTGCCAAACTATTCATCTATTATATGCAATAAATTTACATAAACAAAACAGCATCTATTACTCCAATCAACTAAAAATTGCTGCTGCTTATGCTATTGATAGAAAAAAATTAAAACAATTAATTTATCATACAGATATAATTGATAAAACATCAGATTATGTATTAGAATCCAGGGAACATCAGACAACAAAAACAAATGAAAATCTCAATGAGCTTAGTAAAGCAAAAAGGAAGGAACAACTTATTGAAAAATTAACAAAAGAGATGGAAGAAATTCATGCAGAAAAACAAAAAAAAGAACAAGAAAAACATATATCACATACTAAACAAAAAAGTCAAATAGAATTAATAAATAAGTTTATAAAAAAAAATCCCAGCATCTCTCGCCCAAAAGCTGTTTTTTTTAATCCAGACGAAATAGCACATCAAAGCATCATCAATAATAATGATATTGTTAGCGAAACACTTGCAAAAATATATTACAAACAAGGCAAATTTTTAAAAGCAATAGAAATTTATAAAAAATTAATATTGGAATTCCCAGATAAAAAGTTTATCTTTGCAAACCGAATTGAAAACATAAAAAAAGAAATTAACAAATAAATTTTAACAAAATGAACTCATATTTAATTGTTACAATCCTGGTAATTATCACTAGTGTTTTATTAACACTTGTTATATTGGTTCAAAATTCAAAAGGTGGTGGTCTTGCATCAAATTTTTCTTCTTCCAATCAATTTATGGGTGTAAGAAAAACAACTGATTTCCTTGAAAAAACAACTTGGACTCTATCTATAATATTATTGGCTTTAAGTTTATTTTCAATCTTTGCAATTCCAAGAAAAACAAACCCAAAAGCACAAGAAGATACTGAATTAAGAAAACAAATTAATGAATCGAAAACCCAAACTGTACCTATGAAGGATTATCAAGCTCCACCAAAAGAAAAGAAATAGCTTTTATAAGGTTCTCATTAAAAATATTTAAAATGTCAGAATGTCATAATATTCTGACTTTTTTTTTAAAAAGTAATATAACTTACTATTTATTTTATTATTAATTTTATCAGGCTGATTTATAAATAGAAAAAGAAACAATCATTAAAAGTATAATTAGCTTTTTTATACTGAATAAAACTAATAAGCTGAAATATTGTCCCAAAAATTCAAAATTTTAATTTTGGCATAAAATATGACTAAAAGAAAATAAATTTTTAAAACTTATCTTATAAAATAATTTTATTATTTTAAAATAAAAAAAATAAACAAATATGACAAATTTAAAAATTAAACCATTAGCAGACAGAGTAGTAATTGAATCTTCTCCTGCGGAAGAGAAAACATCTGGAGGAATTATTATTCCAGATACAGCTAAAGAAAAACCTCAAAAAGGTACAGTTATAGCTATTGGAAATGGCAAAAAAGACGAACCAATGACAGTAAAAGTCGGAGATAAAGTTCTATACGGCAAATATGCTGGTACTGAAATAACTATTGAAGGTAATAGTTACCTTATCATGCGTGAATCAGATATTGTAGCAATTATCTAAGTCTTATTAATTTAATAATTAAACTAAATACATAATAAAATGGCAAAAGATTTAATATTCAATTTAGAAGCACGAGAAAAATTAAAAAAAGGTGTTAATGCTTTATCAGAGGCTGTAAAAACCACTTTAGGTCCCAGGGGGCGTAATGTTATTATTGAAAAAAGTTATGGTGCTCCACAAATCACAAAAGATGGTGTAACAGTAGCTAAAGAAATAGATTTAAAAGACCCGGTTGAGAATATGGGAGCTCAATTAGTAAAAGAAGTAGCTACTAAAACTAATGATGTTGCTGGAGATGGTACAACAACTGCAACTGTTTTAACACAATCAATTATTGAAACAGGGTTAAAAAATGTTACAGCAGGTGCAAATCCAATGGACATAAAGAGAGGTATAGATAAAGCTGTTGCTGCTGTTGTAAAAAATTTAAAAAAACAATCTCAAGTAATTGGCAATAACAATGAAAGGATCCAACAAGTAGCAGCTATTTCAGCAAACGATGATATGTCTGTTGGTAAGCTCATTGCTGAAGCAATGGGAAAAGTTAAAAAAGAAGGCGTAATTACTATAGAAGAAGCCAAAGGTATGGAAACCCATGTTAAAGTTGTTGAAGGTATGCAATTTGACAGAGGTTATATTTCACCTTATTTTGTTACTGATACTGAAAAAATGGAATGCGTTTATGAAAATCCGTATATCCTTATTCATGATAAGAAAATATCTATCATGAAAGATTTACTCCCAATATTAGAAAAAATTGCTCAATCAGGTCGTCCATTATTAATTATTGCAGAAGACATTGATGGAGAAGCATTAGCCACATTAGTAGTTAACAAATTAAGAGGTTCTCTAAAAATTGTTGCTGTTAAAGCACCGGGCTTTGGAGACAGAAGAAAAGAAATGCTTGAAGACGTTGCTGTATTAACTGGCGGCACAGTGATTTCTGAAGAAAAAGGTTATAAATTAGCAGATACTGACCTTTCTTACCTTGGTGAAGCAGAAAAAATAACTATTGACAAAGACAATACAACAATAGTTAGCGGAAAAGGTAAAAAAGAAAACATCACAGCTAGGATAAATCAAATAAAAGCCCAGATTGAAAAAACTACTTCTGATTATGATAAAGAAAAATTACAGGAAAGACTGGCAAAATTGGCTGGTGGAGTTGCAGTTATTTATGTTGGAGCAGCTAGTGAAGTTGAAATGAAAGAGAAAAAAGATCGCTTTAATGATGCTTTAAATTCAACAAAATCTGCTGTTGAAGAAGGTATTATACCAGGTGGCGGAATCGCTTTTATAAGAGCTATTGATGCTATTAAAGACCTTAAAGGCGAAAATGAAGACCAAAATATTGGTATTGATATTATTAGAAGAGCACTTGAAGAACCATTACGTCAAATTGTTGAAAATGCAGGAATGGAAGGCTCAGTAGTTGTACATAAGATTAAAGAAAATAAAGGCGATTTTGGATTTAACGCCAGGACCTTAGCTTATGAACACTTAATGGAAACCGGTGTTATTGATCCAACAAAAGTTACACGCGCTGCTCTTGAAAATGCAGCTTCAATTTCAGGAATGCTATTAACTACTGAATGTGTTGTAACAGAAAATAAAGAAGAAAAACCTGCTGCTATGCCTCCAGGCGGAGCACCTCCATATCAAGGTGGCGCACCAGGTATGTATTAAAATAAAATGATGAAATCCTGGAATACATAGGGGTATATCGCCTCTATACTAAGATGACGTACCACGAATGATGTAAAATAAATATTATATTATTATTTTTATTTATAAAGCTTCTCTTATCTTTGAGAAGCTTTTTTTATTTAATTTCTAATTTTAATTATTAACTTTGTTATACATAAATTGAATGATGTTATATTTAAAAACGCTCAATCAGTCTTATTTTATCTAAAATAATATTTATTTTTTAAAAATAATAAAAAAATGAAAAAGTTAATAAAAAGCCTTATAATATTATTATTATTAAGTAATCTTATTAACTATGTCATTGCACAGGAACAACAGTCAACTCCTGTACTCCCAATAGATAAAGAGACAGGACTAATCACTTATCAAGAAGTTGTAAACCAAGAAGGAACAGCAGATAAACTTTATATCAGAGGAATTGAATGGCTTAATTCTTTTTATAAAAACCCTGCTGCTGTTTGTAGAATTCTGAACAGAGAAAGTTGTATTATTGAAGGTGATCATAATTTTAATATATCTTACACTAATAAAAATGGTGTTAAAATTAATGCAGGTAAAATACTTTATAGTTTCAAACTGGAATTTAAAAACAATAGGTACAGATATACTATTACTAATTTAACCTTAAAACAAGCTTCTCGTTTTCCTATTGAAAAATGGCTAAATAAAAATGACAGGGCATATAACGAAAGATGGGACTTGTATCTTAATCAAGTTGATGAATTCGCTAAAAAATTTATCCAAAGCCTGAAAAAAGAAATGCAGCCCAAAATTATCAAAAAAGATGAATGGTAAAAAATCAATAAAATAAGTTTATGCAAAAATCACAATATCCTTAATAATATCCTAAATAATAATGACTGCTGTAAATAAAATTGATATAAGAACTCTGTCTGTTGATGATTTAAAAGATTTTTTTATCAAACATAATGAAAAATCCTTCCGTGCAAAACAGGTTTTCGAATGGTTATGGAAAAAATCAATTCATTCATTTGATGAAATGACTAATCTATCAAAAGACCAACGACATTTACTTAACTCACATTTTGTTATTAATTCAATAAAAATATACAAAATATATAAAAGCACAGATGGAACTATAAAATTCGCGTTTAAGTTATATGATGGAAACATTATTGAGGGCGTTTTAATACCGACAAAAAAAAGAATAACAGCTTGTATATCTTCACAGGTTGGCTGCAAAATAGGGTGTAAATTCTGTGCTACCGGCGAGCTGGGTTTTACAAGGAATTTGAATTTTGACGAGATGTATGATCAGGTTGCAATAATTTCTCACCAGGCATTAAAATATTATAACCAACCTATCACAAACATAGTTTACATGGGAATGGGTGAACCTTTGCTTAATTATGATAATGTTTTAAAATCTATAAAAATAATAACATCTGAAAATGGACTTGGTATATCACCACATAGAATCACAATTTCAACTGTTGGCATTGCAAAAATGATTAAAAAATTAGCAGATGATAAAACAAAATTCAACCTTGCTATCTCGCTTCACAGTGCTAATAATAAAAAACGAAATTCTATAATACCCATAAACAAAGAAATCCCTTTAAAAATACTAATAGAAGCTCTTAAATATTATTATTCAAAAACAGCAAAAAGAATAACAATAGAATATATTCTTTTCAAAAATTTTAATGATTCTATTTCAGATGTTGAAGAATTAGCCGAATTTTGTAAAAATTTTCCTGTTAAAATTAATATTATTGAATACAATACAGTTGAAAATACAGGCTTTCATAAAACAGATGAAAATAAAATGAATGCATTTGTGAATTTCTTGAAAAGCAAAAATATAATAGTTAATATACGCAAAAGTAGAGGTAAAGATATAGATGCTGCTTGCGGTCAATTAGCTAATAAAAATAAATAGTTCTTGCAAGAAAACTCAAAATTTTGACCTAAAGCTAAATAAATTTTCATTTCTTTAAATCAGTCACAAATACAGTAATTAGTGTCCGTTCATAAAGTCAGTGTTTGATTCAGAATGTTCGAGTTCGAGGCTTGCGAAGTCTTTA
>CAYNBX010000003.1:0-21880 GCA_964395505.1 uncultured Bacteroidales bacterium
ATACATCTTCACCTTGCCGTCTCAAATCCGGCACGCATTAGACTTTTTCAAAAAGCCCTAAATAAAAGAGGATAAAACTTAGTAGAGAATATTTTTATTTATATAGTTTTTAGAATGATTCCAATCACCCAATCAACCAATCACCTAATCATCCAATCATTCATTCAACATTCATTCAATCATTCCAAAAAAAACCTTAGCCATTAAAATAACAGTAGAACCACAAAAAGAAATGTTTATAGTTTTATATAAGCTGTTCAATATGTGGAATTCAAGAAATATAAGGTTTTTTATTGGGTTTTTTTATAATTTTCTAATAATCATTAATCCATCTCTTAAAGGAAGAATCATATTTTCTACTTTTTCATCTTTCTGAACAGCCTGATTAAATTTTGCAATTCCTGTTGTTTCTTTATCTTTTGGATTAATTTTTTGTAAAACTTTCCCATTCCACAAAGCATTATCTGCAATTATAATTCCACCTTTTCTTAGTTTATCAAAAACCAAATTATAATAATTAAGATAATTTTCTTTATCAGCATCAATAAAAACCAAATCAAAAGTTTGGTCTATCGAAGGGATTATATTTAATGCATTTCCAAAATATACTTTTGTCATGTTTTTAATTCCTGCCATTTCAAAATAATTAATTATAATATTTTCAAGTTCTTGATTTTTTTCTATTGTATGAAGTGTTCCTCCATAAACAAGTCCTTGTGCCAGGCATATTGCTGAATAACCTGTATAAGTCCCTATCTCTAAAATTTGTGTTGGCTGTATTATTTTACTGATCATCTGCAAGAACATCCCCTGTAAATGCCCTGATAACATACGCGGGAATAATACTTTAAGATGAGTCTCTCTATATAATTTTTTTAATAAAGAAGATTCTTCTGTTGTATGTGATTTGCAATATTCCTCTATTTGTGAGTCTAACATAATTATAATTAAATCTAAAAATAAGACTTTATTTGTTAAGTCTTATAAACCAACATGCTTAATTGATTTGGATTAAAAATTTCATTTGCAATTTCTATTAACATCTCGGATGAAACAGATTCTATTTTTTTATTTATTTGTTTTAAAGTATCAACTTTATTATTAAGAAGGTAAGCCTTAGCAACTGAAAGCATTTCATTTAAATTTGATTCATAATAAATAGCCAATTGACCTATTAACTGTTGTTTTGCTTTTTTTAGTTGCAAAGTTCCCAGTTTTTGTTCTCTTAATTTTTTCATTTCTTTATTAACAAGGTCTATTGACTTATTAAAAAAACCATTATATGTTGCCAGATAAATATTGAAAACTCCTGTGTCAGAATAAGGGACATAATTTGATTCAATATCATAACTAAGGCCATATTTTTCACGAATGCCAAGATTTAATCTTGAGTTTAATACCGGACCTCCTAAAATATTATTTAGTAAAACCAGAGCTGTTTTTCGTTTATCATTAAAATTATAAGCAATATTACCTGTGATGCAATGTGTTTGATGATTTTGCTTTTCAATAATTTTGTTAATTGGCTTATATTTACTGAAAGCAAGTCTTTGATTTTGATGAATATTTGCAGGTATGTACGAAAAATACTTTTCAATAATTTTAATTAGCTTTTTGAACTCAATTTTCCCAACAGAGCAAATCACCATCTGGTCAGTATGATAGTTATTTTGAATAAAATTGATTATATCATCTTTATTAAATTTTTTTATGTTTTCAGGATTTCCCAGAATATTTCTTCCAATAGGATGTCCCTGGAATAATATTTCTTCAAAATCATCAAATATTTCTTCTGAAGGGTTATCTTTAAATGAATTTATCTCATCAATTACAACATTTTTCTCTTTTTCCAACTCTTTTTTGGGGAAAGTAGAATTAAAGATTATATCTTCAAATAATTCAATAGTACGCTCATAATAAATATTAATAAATGAAGCATAGATGCAGGTTTCTTCTTTAGAAGTGTAAGCATTTATTTCGGCGCCAATATCTTCAAGACGACTTAGGACGTAAAAAACATTTCTTTTTTTAGTGCCCTTAAAAATGACATGTTCAATAAAATGAGCAATGCCGTGTTCCTTATGTTTTTCATCTCTTGACCCTGCATTTATCATAATCCCACAATGAGCCACTTCATTATCAACATATTTGTGTATAACACGAATTCCATTAAGTAATGTAAAATATTGATATCCCATAATTTTTTTAAATAACCTGTAAAATTATTATTATTTTTTAATATTTGTATGAAGTGTAAAATTTTGAGAAAATAATACGAAATATCCATCGAAGTGTCGGGTCAGTCTATGAACAAATAGATTTTAGTCATAATTACCAGGAACTAATTTCAAATTTCAAAATATTAAAATACAAATTACTGAAAATGTTATTTAACTTTTCCAAAGTTTGAAACTTTGGAAAAGTTTTTCTACAAAATAACAAAAGAATTTATTTTGTAAAATTTGAATCTTGTAATAATTTTTTGGGATATTTATTATCAAAATATAACCAGAACAAAGGCATATAACCTCTAAAATTTCCTTGTGTGTTGTAGTTTTTAATAATTGGAGCAATGCCGATAATTTTTTTGTTTATTTCGAATGTTTTTTTGTTAATATACCATTTTTCAAGAAAACGAATACGTGTAATTTGATTTATATCTAATTGTCTTTTTACAATGGTATCATAATATTCATAAGGAGGGTAAGGCCTTTGTAAAGTAACAGAATCAACGCTATTACCAATAGACTTAAGCTGTTTAACTGTTAAAGGAGTATTAAAATAAGCATCATAAGCTTTTATTTTTCCTGAATAAGCAGCAAATAGTAACATTTTAATAAAAGACACTCGTTCTGGCCTTTCAATATTCTGAACCCACCAATCCATATCTGAATCTGGACTTTTAATATTTACATCATATTGTATCTGTTGGGTTAATATGATTTTGCCTCTGTCCCTTTTACAAGAACTGTTAAAAAGTATTAATAATAAAATAATAATCCCATAAATAAAATATCTTGTTCTCATTGTAAAAAAAAGTTTTATTATTCAAAAGCCGAATTTAAGACACAAATTCAACTTTTTGTTAAACTTTAAATTTGTAAATTTATAAAAATATTCTATAGGTGTTAAAATATTTATAAAAGATTTAAGTTCTTATTAATACATAATTTAACGAGATGTGTGAAAATTTGGGATAATCTAATATAAAATTCAGCACCACAATTTATTGTGTTGATTTCTATATTTAATAAATTTTGATAAAATTAATCATTGAGAATATAAATTTAAGTTCAAAAACAAATGAATTTGTATTTGATTAATTAAATTATTTTCACTTAATTTGCAGCCTATTTTAAAAGCATCAATTTTAAAAAAAGAAAACAATGTCAAATATTTGCGAAATTACAGGTAAAAAGGTGATGTCAGGGAACAGGGTTTCACATTCACATATTAAAAATAAAAGAAAATTTTATCCAAATTTACAGGTAAAAAAATTATTTATACCAGAAGAAAATAAATGGATTACTTTAAAAGTTTCTACTGAAGGGTTGAGAAATATCAATAAAAAAGGTATTAGTGCCTGTTTAAAAGAAGCTAGAGAAAAAGGTTTTCTTAAAAAATAATTTTTTAATTAAATAATAGATAACTTAGACATAAGAAATAGTCCTTTTATCTTTATATTGGGGCTATATTTAAACATAACCTCCTTAATTATTTGCTGTTACTTTTATTATAAAAGTAACAGCATTTTTTTATATTTTAATAAATCTATAGTTTCAAACCCATACTAAACCAAATAAATAAAATCATAGAAATATATATTAGTTCTATTTGTTTGATATTCTATTATTTAATTTATTCAAAAATGGTTTACAAAAATATTTGTTGCAAGTAAAAAAATATAAATAAAAAATATTTGAAAATAAATCTTTTTAGCTTTCGTTTGTAATTTATTAGTTTTTTATGAAATGCTGCTTTATAATAATAAAAAGAAGTTATTTTTGCATATATATGATGTTAAAAGCCGTATATTATTTTTAATACTGTTTTAATAGCCTTGGATGAAATTTTTTATTCAAATATTTTTTATATTATTTCTTTTTCTATGTGTTATTGATTTATATGCACAGGAATCTGATAGAGATAAAGAACTGGTTCAATTTTCAGGAATTGTTGTAAGGGCTGATAGTTTAATACCAGTTCCATTTACAAATATTATGATAAAAAATTCAACAAGAGGGACAATTAGCGATTATAGTGGTTATTTTTCGTTTGTAGCAGAAAAAAATGATACAGTTCTATTTTCAGCAGTTGGTTTAAAAAAAGCAGTATTTGTAATTCCTGATACAATAACAAAAAACAGATACTCATTAATACAAGCAATGATTATAGATACTATACTTTTGCCAGTAACATCTATTTATCCATGGCCAACCAAAGAGCAGTTTAAAGAAGCTTTTTTAAATCTCAAAATACCTGATGACGACATGGAAAGAGCACGAAAGAATATGGCACGCGAACAAATGAAAGAAAGAATTAAAAACTGTAATATGGATGGGAGTATGAATTATACAAATTATGTTAATAATAAAATAGATAAACTTTATTATGCAGGTCAGATTCCGCCGAATAATCTCTTAAATCCTTTTGCATGGGCACAATTTTTTAAAGCATGGAAAGAAGGAAAATTTAAAAAGAAAGAGTGAAATATACTTGAACAAAGGGTATTTGGATTTAATTCGAACAAGTTAAGTAATTATTATATATTGAAATTAAAAATTAGAAACTTGAAATTGGTCTCCAGTGCTCTGGACTAATTTATACATATTATGTTTTAAAAATGTAATTATTTATATATGAAAATATAAAATAAAAATATTAGAAATAACAAATTGTTTATTTTAATGCATTATTATCTTTTCCATGTTTAAATCTTAATGTAAATAGTTTTCCTTTTTAAAATAAAAAAATAATTAAATAATTCAATCAATGAGGTTTAGAAGGTATATTTTACTGTTTTTATTTATAACGATAACTGGTATAAGTGCAATTGCACAAGAAAAAGCAACAATATACGGAAGGATTATTGATAATCACAAAAAGCCTGTTGATCTTGTTAATATTACTGTTTTAGGATATGCTGAAGGAACTATTACTGATAAAGATGGAAATTATAAATTAGATGTTCCAGCAAATAAAAAAATTACAATAATTATTTCTTTTATAGGCTATGAAAAAGAAGAAATCAAAATATATTTAAAACCAGGAGAAAGAAGAAAAATTGACAAAACAATAAAACCTTCAATAACAGAATTATCAAGTTTTACAGTAGAAGATAAACAGATTCGTAATACTAATATTATGCGAATAAATCCAAAACAAGCCTGGGTTATACCGAGTATATCAGGCTCGGGGATAGAAAATCTTATAAAAACATTACCTGGTGTTTCTTCAAATAATGAATTGAGCTCACAATATTCAGTACGTGGGGGAAATTATGATGAAAACCTGGTATATGTAAATGATATTGAAATTTATCGACCTTTTTTGATACGTTCAGGGCAACAAGAGGGATTAAGTTTTATAAACTCATATCTTGTTTCTTCAATTTCTTTTTCTGCAGGAGGATTTGATGCTAAATATGGAGATAAAATGTCTTCAGTGCTTGACATTAAGTACAAGAAACCTAAAAAATTCAAAAGCTCTATATCTATGAGTTTACTTGGTGGTTCGGCTCATATAGAAGGAGCAACTAACAATCATCGCTTTTCATATTTAATAGGAGCACGTCAAAAATCAAATCAATATGTTTTAAATAGTCTTGAAACAAAAGGAGAATACAGGCCTTCATTTTCTGATATTCAAAGTTTATTGAGATATGAAATTAATGAACGATTAGAGATTTCTGTTCTGGGATATTATGCAAGAAATAAATATAATTTTATACCAGAAACAAGAGAAACATCTTTTGGGACAATTAATCAGGCTTATAAATTAAAAATCTATTTTGATGGTCAAGAGCTAGATGAGTTTAAAAATTATTTAGGTGCATTTACCAGCACATTCAAACCCAGAAAAAATATAAAATTAAAATTAATTACTTCTACTTTTGAAACTAATGAAAATGAGAGCTTTGATACTCAAGGACAATACTGGATTGGAGAACTTGAAACAGGTCTTGGAAATGATGAGTTTGGTAAAGCAATAGAGAGTAAAGGCATTGGCACACATCTTAATCATACAAGGAATTATTTCAAAGCCAGAGTCTATAATATTGAGCATTTAGGAACTTATGAAAAATCTCATATTTATTTACAATGGGGTTTAAAATATCAAAGAGAGCTTATTAATGATGAAATGAATGAGTGGGAGATGATGGATTCTGCTGGTTATTCCCTGCCCCACCCTCCTGATTCTGTTGGTTATACAAATCCTACAATACAACCGCATCCAGATTTTAACTTGAATAATTTTGTAAGTGCTAAGCATAATATTTCATCAAACAGATATTCTGGTTTTATACAAAACAGATGGAACCTTGATGGCGACAGCACAAAATATACATTAACAGCAGGACTTAGAGCTAATTATTGGGATTTTAATAAGCAATTTCTAATTAGTCCAAGAGCAACTCTATCATATAAACCAAATTGGAAAAAAGATATAATCTTTAGACTTTCTACAGGTTATTATTATCAGCCTCCATTTTATAGAGAACTTAGAGATAAAAATGGAAATATCAACCATAATTTGAAAGCACAAAAATCTATACATTTTGTTGTGAGCAGTGATTGGAATTTAAAAATTTGGGGACGACCATTCAAATATGTTACAGAAATTTATTATAAATATCTTGACGATCTGGTACCTTATGAAATTGATAATGTCAAAATATGTTATTATGCAAAAAACGATTCACACGGCTATGCAACAGGTATTGATATGAAAATAAATGGTGATTTTGTAACAGGTATTGAATCATGGGCGAGTTTATCAATAATGCAAACCAAAGAAGACATAAAAGATGATTTTTATTATGATAAAAATGGTATAAGGCATGAACCTGGTTATATTCCTCGACCTACTGACCAGAGAATAAATTTTAGTATGTTTTTTCAGGATTACTTACCTAAAGCTCCCAGCTACAAAATGTATCTTAATTTTTTATATGGCAGTGGGTTACCTTTTGGACCACCAAATTCTCCAAAATACAAACATATTTTTAGAAGCCCTTCATACCTTAGGGTTGATATTGGATTCTCTAAACAATTAATTTGTGAAAACACTAAATTTAATCATAATAACATTTTTAGACATTTTAAATCATTATGGTTAAGTGCTGAAGTCTTCAATTTATTAGATAAAGAAAATACTATTTCATATTTATGGATTTCTGATAT
This sequence comes from uncultured Bacteroidales bacterium, assembly GCA_964395505.1. GTDB lineage: Bacteria > Bacteroidota > Bacteroidia > Bacteroidales > AUK083 > AUK083. Next base: position 7,404 of record CAYNBX010000003.1, read on the forward strand.
TAGCAATCGTCAGTATGCTGTACCTAATTTTTTAACTTCAAGAAGGCTAAATCTTAAATTGATAGCTAAATTTTAATTTAAAGGAGAATATATAAACTTTCCTTGATTATTTTAAATATTATTTTTGAGTAGTGTTTGTAAGGGAATTTCTAAAAATATATTTTTTCTTGCAAAAAACAAATATTATTTATGTTTGCGATGATGTTTAAGAGATGGAGAACCTACTTTAGTCATAGCACACCTAAATCCTATATAATCAGTAGCTTCATTTTCGTCCATATATCTTCTTGTTCCGGGGCTTAAATAATATGGTCCATCTTTCCAGGAACCACCTTTATAAACCCTTGTCTTATCGCTTATCAAAGAACTCTTGCCATAGCCATACATTAAATCTGTAGTATTTTGATTTCCTGTTTGATTTTTCCAGTCGTTACTAATAGTAGATTCGAGATCACCATCACGATAATTTATATTATTAGCCTTACGATAGTTTCTTCTATTTATGTTTTCATCTATTGTAACATCTCTATACTGAATTCTACCGAGACTATCCTTTGGTACAAGAAACCCTTGATAATCTTTTTTGGGGGTTTTGAAAATATTACCTCTAAAAGGGCTAATGTCAGAAACATCTTCATGAGAGAGGGGTCTATAAACATCCAAAACCCATTCACTAACATTACCTGCCATATTATATAAACCAAAATCATTTGGCCAATATGAACCACAAGGTGCAGGGGTTTCAGCTGCATCATTTAAATTATTAGCAACACCCATATAATCACCACGCCCTCTTTTAAAATTAGCGACAAATTTCCCATAATATTTTCTTTCAGTACTACGTAAGTAATTACCATTCCATGGGTAAGTTTTTCTTTCAACAATTCTTTCATCTAAGGTATTTCCAATTAAACCCAAAGCTGCATATTCCCATTCTGCCTCTGTTGGCAAACGATATTTTGGCAATAAAATATTATCTTCCATTCTTGCTCTTCGTTCCCCTGTGCCATTAGGATTTAAATCAGGAAGAAGTTTATTAACAACACCTGCATACTGTCCTGCCAGATAAGCTTCTGTATTAAAATTGCTTGAATCTTTTTGATCTGGATCATTTTTTAAAATACCTGCTTTAATAAGTAACATTTCATTAACTCTGTCTGTTCTCCATGAGCAATAATCATTAGCTTGAAGCCAATTAACGCCAACAACAGGGTAGTTTTGATATGCTGGATGGCGAAGATAATAATCAACCAGAGGTTCATTATAAGCCAATTTATCACGCCATACAAGTGTATCTGGTAGAGCTTTTTGATATACAGAAGGGTAGTCTTCTCCAAAAACTCTGTTTAACCAGTATAAATATTCAAGGTAAGCTACATTACTAACCTCTGTCTCATCCATATAAAAAGAAGGAACAGTAACTCTACGAGGTAAATTATTCCATTCATGAAATACATCTTGTTGAGTATTACCCATTAAAAAAGTTCCGCCTTCAATAAAAACCAGTCCGGGACCTGTGGGCTGCTCTTTATAAGATGTAACTTCAAAACCGCCATTTTTAGGATTATTATACTCCCATCCTGTAGTTTGTGAAACTTTTTTGCCGCAAGATGTAAAAAGTATTATTGCACTGGCAACTGTAAAAAAACTTGCAATTTTAACGTATTTTATCATTTGATTTGCTTTTTTAATTTTTTATGATTAAATTCAGTGATATATTTTTGAACCCATTCCGAAAAGTCTTTTTTTTGTCACGCAAGTACAAAGACACAAAGGATAAAATGTTGGAAATAAACCCTTTATGACCTGATATTTTAGTAACATTTTCTTTTATTTGACTTTTCATACTAATCTCATTTTTGTTTTATTTAACGTTATAAAAAAAATAATATTGTTATATGTTTAAATATCGCCATTAAGAAATAATTTAATATTTTTAAAATGGAGGCACATCCAAATCTTTTATTTTAATTCTTTTTCTTCTTTTATCAAAATTAGGAAACTTATATGAAAAAGAAATTTCATGTGAGCCTCCTGTATTTGAATTTCTTAAATTAGAAACAGTCATATCATAACTATACCCGATTTTAAATTTATCTTGTTCAAAGCCAACTAATAATATTAAAGCATCAGCATTATTGAAACCATATCTAAACCATACTCCTGAAACAAATGGATATTTATTCAAATATAAGCCAAAGTCAAGTTGTTGAAAACCACTTTGTTGTTGATATAAGATATTTGGAGAAAGAATGATATCTTCTAGAGAAGATCTTAAGGTTCCTATTTCGCTTAGATTAATCATTGTACCAATATGACCTGTAATTTTCATATCAAGCTTGCTCTCGGAATTTTCATAAAATCCATTATCAGGATTTGTAAGATGGTTAACAGAAACCCCGGCAAAATATTTGTTGCTAAAACTAAATAGAAAACCAGAAGAAAAATCAACAAATCCTTTATCTAATCTGTTTGGAGGTATTTCACCGGTTGGGAGAACAAAACCGGATTTTGGGTCATATTGGTCACCAAATTTTAATTTATCCCAATCAAGTTTAGTTTGAAAATATGTTGCCTGAAATCCCGCATTCATAAAGATTGATTTACTTATTATTAACCTGTAAGAATAAAAGCCACTAATAATATTTGTTTTAAGAGCTCCATCACCAGCATTATCTGCAATAAGTGAAACTCCTACACCACCATGCAGTGCATCGAGATATAAATCATAAGATGCACTGTAAGTATTAAAACTATTGGAAAGTGAAGGCCATTGATTTCTATAATTTAATACTAACCTTGGGGAAATCTGAGAACCAGTCAAAGCAGGATTTAAATATAAAGGATTTGCATAGAACTGAGAAAAAGCAGGATCCTGTGAGTACATAGCTTTATTTATGAATAAAACTAAAGGAATAATAATCAAAAATAACTTCTTTGACATATCTGTTATAATTCGAATTTTTTAAGGAAACAATATTACAAATATTTTTTTAATTATAAAGTGTTTTTTAATAACAACAATATAATTTTTTTTATTTCGTTAAAAATATAATTTTTTGGCACAAAATTCTTATCCGAAGAATTATATTTTAATTAAACCTTAAATCCGCAAATTACTTTGCAGCGAAAAGATGTAATGTGTGTCAGTGATGACGCATAACAGCGAAAAGCATCGCAGGCGCAGCCTTTGTTATGAAGAGAATGTCTGAGGGAGCATTCCCAACAAAGGCGTATAGTTCGGCTTTACATAATATTTAGTTTGCAGATATAAAGTTAAATATTAGTGTCTGTCTCGATAATTATCTTTATCTCCATGCTTATTTTTTAATTAGCTTTGATGTTCTTAAAGAAAATAATAAAATAAATCAGAAAAAATTATCACAGAAAACCATATCTTATATTAAAAATTAAATTTGCACAAAAGAAATTATTCTTAGAAGTAATAATTTACATAAATGAAACATAAAATTATAATATTTGCTTTGAGTTTCCTCCCTTTATTTTCTTATTCATATCAAGAAAATCATCAAGGAAATATTAAATGGAAAGCCAATCAAACTATTCAATTATCAAAAAAAGAAACATTAGAAGTATTAAATTTTGATGGAGCCGTTTATAGTGAAGATAATGGTTTTTTACCTGTTTACTTTAAAAGAATTAAATTGAACCTTAAAAATCCTGATGTAAGTGTTACATTAAAAAATAAAATTTTTGAAGAATTTCAAGATAAGCAAATCAGTAAGATAAAAAATTTAAATAAAATTAAAGACAGAATATTTATTAATACAAAAATAGCTTATGAGAGGAAAATCCCTTATGTCTTAGTATTTTTCATCCCGATAAAGGAAAATTCTATAACAGGAAAATATGAAAAATTATTATCTTTTGAAATAGAATTAAATATCAAAAAAAGTACAGAAAAGGAGTATGTCCAAAAACATATTTATTCAAATAATTCTGTGCTTTCACAAGGAGATTGGTACAAAATACGTGTAAATAAAACTGGTATTTATAAAATCACATACACTGACCTTGAAAATATGGGTATAGATCTTGCATCTGTAAATCCCAAAAACATAAAAATTTATGCAAACGGTCCAGGTATGCTGCCTGAAAATACTTCAGCTTTTTATTATGATGACTTGATGGAAAACGCTATAATAGTTAAAGGTGAAGATGATGGAAGTTTTGATGAAAATGACTATATATTATTTTATGGGCAAGCTCCTACTATTTGGCAGTATAATAAATCTAAAAATAGATTTGAACATAAGGTAAATCTTTATTCAGATTATACTTATTATTTTATTTGCATTGCCTCTGATGCTGGTAAAAGAATAGAGAATCAAACTTCCTCTGCTTTAGAACCAACAAATTATGTAAATAGATTTAATGATTATGCTTATCATGAAATTGACCAACTGAATTTTTTAAAATCGGGCAGAGAATGGTATGGCGAAGTATTCGATGCTGTAACTTCTTATGATTTTTCCTTTTCATTCCCCAATATTGACAGTAACTCAGATGTTTATCTAAAATCAAGTGTTGCTGCCAAATCAGATATAAACAGTTCGTTTAAAATAACTGTTAATGGAAATGTTTCAATTTTAACAGTTAGTGCAGCACCATCAGGATATGATAGGATATATGCAAAAACTGCTGCTAATGAAATGAGTTTTAAAACTTCTAAAAATACAATTGATGTTAAAATTGAATATAATAAAACAACACAAAGTTCAATGGGATGGCTTAATTACTTAGAATTAAATGCAGTAAGATATTTAAAGTTTAATGGAGGTCAAATGCAGTTTAGAGATATAAATTCTGTTGGAGAAAATAATATTTCTGAATTTACTTTATCAAATGCAACAACTTCTGTAAATATTTGGGATGTTACCAAACCTATAAATGTAAAAAAGATTGATGCAGCAATAATTGGAGATAAAATGACTTTTACAGTTCCAACTGATTCTCTGCGTGAATTTATTGCTTTTGATGGTTCATCTTATTATTCTGCTGAATTTGTTGGCAAAATCAATAACCAAAATCTACATGCTTTTACCCACTGTGATTTAATTATAGTTAGTCATCCTGATTTTATTGACCAGGCTAAACGTTTAGCAAAAATTCATGAAAATATTGATAGTCTTAAAGTAATTGTTGTAAGCACACAACAGATTTATAATGAGTTTTCGTCTGGAGCTCAGGATATAAGTGCAATACGTAACTTTGCAAAAATGCTGTATGATAATGCTGACAAAGGTAATGAACCAAAATTTTTACTTTTATTCGGAGATGGCTCTTATGATAATAAAAACAGAATAAATGATAATACTAATTTTATACCTACTTATCAATCTGTAGAATCTCTGAGTCCTACAGGCACTTATGTTTCTGATGATTTTTATGGATATTTGGATAATAATGAAGGAAATAACAAATATGATTTAGTTGATATAGGTGTTGGGAGATTGCCTGTAAAAACAGAAGAAGAAGCAAAAAATGCAGTTGACAAAATTGAACGTTATACAAGCCAAAAAGATCTTGTTGATGAAAATACAGCCTCAAACATTGTTTCTAATTTTGCAGATTGGCGAAATACAGTTTGTTTTGTTTGTGATGATCAAGATAAAAGTGGTGATACTTTCTTAGACCAGTCAGAACAAATAGCTTCTATGATAGATACAAATAATAAAGTATATAATATAGATAAAATATATTCTGATGCTTTTCAACAAATCACAACACCAGCAGGTCAACGTTATCCTGGAGTCAACAAGGCTATTGACGAAAGAGTTGACAATGGTGCTTTGATTATAAATTATATAGGTCATGGTGGAGAATTAGGCTGGTCACTCGAACGTATTCTGGAAATTTCTGATATTAATGGATGGTGTAACAGGTATAATATGCCGGTCTTTGTTACTGCTACTTGTGAGTTCAGTAGATTTGACGACCCGGAAAGAACTTCTGCAGGAGAATTGGTTTTTTTAAAACCTAATGGAGGTGGAATCTCATTGTTTTCTACTACTCGCCCCACTTTTGGTGGTTCAAATATTCCTCTTATTAAAAGTTTCTTTGGCTTTGTTTTTAAAACAATAAATCATAAACATCTTAGATTGGGCGATATTATTATGTTGTCTAAAAGAGATAATCCGAGCACAAACTCAAAAAAGTTTATTTTACTTGGAGACCCTGCCTTAAAATTAGCTTACCCTAAAAACAACATCATTACTACATCAATAAATAATCATAATGTTGGAGCATCACCTGATACTATAAAAGCTTTTGATAAAGTTAATATTAAAGGTGAGATACAAGATCATAATGGAAATAAAATAAATAATTTCAATGGAATAATTTATCCTACTGTATTTGATAAACCTGAAGTAATCACTTCTTATGGTCATGATATTGGTCATCCAACAAATTTTAATTTACAAAAAAATATTGTTTATAAAGGGAAAGCAAGTGTTGTAAATGGCTGCTTTTCTTTTAATTTTATTGTTCCTAAAGATATTTCTTATCAGTATGGTTTTGGGAAAATAAGTTATTATGCTCAAAATGGAACTACAGATGCAAATGGTTATAATAAAAATATCGTTATAGGTGGATTTAATAAAGATTTTATAGAAGATAATGATGGACCAAATATTAATCTTTATATGAACGATGAAAATTTTGTTTCCGGAGGTATGACAGATGAAAATCCAATATTGCTTGCTTTTATCAGTGACTCTAGCGGAATAAACACTGTTGGAAATGGTATAGGACACGATATTGTTGCTGTGTTAGACAATGATTATGAAAATTCTGAAGTGCTTAATAATTATTATGAATCAAACCTTGATAGTTATAAACAAGGAATTGTTAAATATCAATATATAAACTTGAGTGAGGGCATCCATACATTAAATTTAAAAGTTTGGGATATTTATAATAACTCTTCTGAAGCTGATATTGAATTTTTTGTAAATAATTCAGGTAAATTGGTATTAGACCATTTGATGAATTACCCAAATCCTTTTAGAGCAACAACTTCTTTTGTTTTTAATCATAATCAACCTGATGCTTCTTTAAATATTAAAATTCAAATATTCTCAATGAATGGCAGCCTGGTGAAAACTATTGAAAAAACTATCATCTCAGAGGGCTTTAAATCAGAACCAATTGATTGGGACGGAAGAAATGATTCGGGGAATAAACTCTCAAGAGGTATATATATTTATAAATTAAGTGTTAGAAATAATGACGGTTTTTACTCTTCTAAAACTCAAAAATTAATAATTTTAAATTAGCTTTATATCTTTATTATTATCATATTTTCTTCTTTTAATATTTTATCTTTTTAACATAATTTATTGTATATTTGAATACTTAAAAATTAAAGTAAATGAAATATAAAAATTTTATACTTTTCCTGTTTATATTTGTTTTACCCTTTCTTAGTTATGCTAACAAAGAATATTATTCAAGAAAAATAAAATGGAAAGGTTTTCAAACAATCCAAACACCTGAAAATACAATTTTGAACATACTATATTTTGATGAAGCTATTTATATCTCTGATTTTAATAATTTTCCCGTTTACTTTGAACGCTTTAAACTAAACTCATCAAATGTTAATATAATTGCTAAACTAAAAAAAAAGGTCTTTAAAGAATTTGATAATTCGGAAATTAAACAAATAAAAAATCTTAAATCAATTAATGACAGTATCTATATAAAATCCTCAATAATTGTTCAGCGGAAAATACCTTATGCTGCTGTATATTTTGTGCCTATTAGAAGAAATAAAACAACGAATAAATATGAAAAATTAATATCCTTTGAGATAGAATTAAATATCATAAAAAGTCCGGAAAAAGAGTATGTCCAAAAACATATTTATTCAAATAATTCTGTGCTTTCACAAGGAGATTGGTATAAAATACGTGTAAATAAAACTGGTATTTATAAAATCACTTATTCTGACCTTGAAAATATGGGTATAGATCCTGCATCTGTAAATCCCCAAAATATAAAGTTGTATGGAAATGGAGCAGGAATGCTACCTGAAAATAATTCTTCCCCTAGAGATGATGATTTAAAAGAAAATGCAATTTTTGTTGTAGGTGCTGATGATAGCAAATTTGACAAAAACGACTATATATTGTTTTATGGACAAGAACCAACAACCTGGGAATATAACAAAATAAGAATGGCTTATGAACATAAAGTGAATATATATTCAAATTACACTTATTATTTTATCACTGTTGGAATAAGTCCGGGTAAAAGAATAAGTACCAAAGAATCTTCAACTCTTTCACCAACAAATTATGTTGATAAATTTGATGATTATGTTTATCATGAAAAAGACAAAGTAAATTTAATGAAATCAGGTAAGCAATGGTATGGAGAAAAATTTGATGCTGTTAAATCTCAATATGACTTTTCATATTACTTTCCTGATATTGATATAAGTTCTGAAGCAAAACTTAGACTAAGTGCTGCGGCGAATTCAAATTTACCAAGTTCATTTGTTGTTTTGAGCAAAAACTTTAAAGTGTTGGAATTATCAATCCCGGCAAATACCAGCTTTAGAGTTTATGGAATACCAGCATCAAAAACAAAAAAATTTGTTTTATCTGATACAATTATCAATATAACTATCAAATACAACTATAACGAATCTGCATCAAATTATAATGGATGGTTAAATTACCTTGAATTGAATGTGGTAAGACACTTGACATTTAGAGGCAGCGAGATGTCATTTAGAAATATTAGTTCTGTTGGTGAAAACAATATTTCTGAATTTACTTTATCAAATGCTTCAAAAGATATAAATATCTGGGATGTTACAAATCCAAAGAATGTAATGAAAATTGACGCTAACTTAAACAATAATAAACTAATTTTTAGAATCAAAACTGATACCTTACACGAATTTATTGCTTTTGATGGCTCATCTTATTATTCTCCTGAATTTGTAGAAAAAGTAAAAAATCAAAATTTACATTCAACAGGACAATGTGATATGATAATTGTAAGTCATCCTGATTTTATCAACCAGGCTAATAGACTTGCAAATTTGCATAGGAACCAGGATAATTATAAAGTGATTGTTGTTACTCCACAGCAGATTTACAATGAGTTTTCATCAGGAGCACAGGATGTTGCAGCTATACGTGATTTTGCAAAAATGTTATATGATAGAGCTGATACAGGTAAAGAACCTAAATATTTACTGTTATTTGGAGATGCTTCTTATGATTATAAAAACAGGTTGAATGAAAATACAAACTTTGTTCCAACATATGAGTCTAATAATTCTTTAAATACAAAATCTTTTGTTACAGATGATTTTTTTGGATTATTTGATGATGATGAAGGATATAATGCTGATGGCACTTTAGATATTGGCATTGGGCGTTTCCCTGTAAAAACAATGGAAGAGGCTAAAACATCTGTAGATAAAATTGAGATTTATACAAAAAAAGACCATTCTGTTATGGGTGATTGGCGAAATACTGTTTGTTTTATTGCTGATGATCAGGATAAAAATATGCATATTAAACAGGCAGAATCTTTAGCAATATATGTTGATACTAATTATAAAGTATATAACATTGATAAAATATATTTAGATGCATATCAACAGATTTCAACTCCTTTTGGAGATAGTTATCCTGACGTAAAAATTGCTTTAAATAAACGTGTGGAACAGGGAGCTTTAGTTATAAATTATACTGGTCATGGTGGAGAAACAGGTTTAACAGGAGAACATGTACTTGAAATTTCTGATATTAATAGATGGACTAATATAAATAATATGCCGTTATTTGTTACAGCAACTTGCTCATTTTGTCCTTTTGATGACCCGGAAATAACTTCAGCAGGAGAGTTGGTTTTCTTAAATCCAAAAGGCGGAGGAATAGCCTTGTTTACAACATCACGCCCCACTATTTCAGCAGCTAATTTTATGATTATTAAAAGGTTTTATAAAAAAAATATATTTGAAAAAAAAGATGGTAGATACCCTCGCCTTGGTGATATTGTAATAATTACTAAAACACCTTATGGCAGTGCATTTAAAAATTTTGTACTTATAGGTGACCCTGCCTTGCAATTAGCTTATCCTAAATATAATGTCATTACAACTTCTATTAATAATATATCTGTTGATACAAGCTCTGATATTTCGGTAGATACTATTACAGCTTTATCAAAAGTTACTGTTAAGGGAGTTATACAAGATGATAATGGAAGCAAAATCACTAATTTCAATGGGATAATCTATCCTGAAATATTTGATAAATATACTGAATATACAACACTTGGTAATGACAAGGATAGTTATCCTAAAAAATTCCTTTTACAAAATAAAATTTTATATAAAGGCAGGTCTTCAGTCATAAACGGTGCTTTTTCATTTTCATTTATTGTACCTAAAGATATTTCCTGTAAATATGGCTTTGGCAAAATTAGCTATTATGCTTGTGATGATACAACTGATGCAAATGGTTACTTTGAAAATATAATTATTGGTAGAGATGATAATGATGATAATAATGATAAAACAGACCTTATAAGCCCTCATATTGATCTTTATATAAATGATACGAATTTTATTTTTGGTGGTAAAACCAATGAAAATCCCTTACTATTAGCTTATGTAAAAGATTCAAGTGGGGTAAATGCTGTTGGTAATGGTATTGGTCATAATATTGTGGCTGTTCTTGATGATAACACTGAAAAATCTATTATTTTGAATGATTATTATGAAGCAGATTTGAACACTTATAAAAGTGGAGTTATTAAATATCAGTTTTCAAATTTAGAACAGGGATTGCATACTTTAAAATTAAAGGTATGGGATATTAACAATAATTCATCAGAAGCATATACACAATTTTATGTGTATAAATATTTTAATTTATTGATAAAAAATATCCGAAATTATCCAAATCCTTTTACAACAAAAACTTCAATTTTTTTTGAGACCAATATGTATAATATAGATTTAGATGTTGAAATTAAAATATTTACAATAAATGGATGGCTTGTAAAAACTATTAATAAAACTTTAGTTTCAGATGGTTTTAATGTTGGGCCAATTATATGGGATGGCACAAATGACTATGGTAATAATGTCAGAAAAGGAATTTATATTTATAGAGTAAAGATAAAAAACAATGAAGATATTTATGCTGAATCAAGTTCAAAATTGCTAAAATATAACAAACAATATAATAAATAAATAATCGTTAAATTTGAAAAATTAATTTTAACATAATCAAATAATAATATTTTATGCAAACATTCAAGAAGAAAATTACATTTTTTTTATTAATATGCTTAGCATTTGTTGGATTGCAAATCAATGCTCAAACATATAAAAGCAAACCAAATTATCTGGGACAAGATAATAATGTTATCACAACAGCAGTTCCCTTTTTATTGATTTGTCCTGATTCAAGAGCTGGTGGTATGGGAGAAGCAGGTGTTTCTTCAACGCCTGGTGTCAATTCAATGCACTGGAATCCTGCAAAATATGCCTTCATCAAAAAGGATATGGGATATTCTATCTCTTACAGCCCCTGGTTAAGAAATTTAGTAAATGACATAAATTTAGCTTACTTAACAGGATATAAAAGAATTGACGATAAACAAGCTGTTGCTGCATCCTTATTATATTTTTCTTTAGGAAATATAACTTTTACAAATATTTCAGGGGAACGTATTGGTGATTACAAACCTAACGAATTCTCATTTGATGCAACATATTCTCGTAAGCTTGGACTTAATTGGTCAGGAGCAGTTTCTTTAAGATGGATACATTCTAACTTAACTCAAGGTCAATTTGTTGGAAGTGCTGCTACAAAAGCCGGTAACTCTATTGCAACAGATGTTGCTGCATATTATCAAAATAAAATTCATATTAAAAATATCCAAAATAGCAAATTCGCTTTTGGCGTTAACATATCAAATATAGGCTCAAAAATATCTTATAGTAATGACAATACAGTTAAAGATTTTATACCTACTAATTTACGTTTTGGTCCCTCTCTTACTATGGATATAGATGATTATAATCAAATATCTTTTATGATAGATATTAATAAATTATTAGTCCCTACACCTCCAAAATATAAACTTGATTCTTTGGGTATGCCTGTTGTAGGCCCTGATGGAAATCAAATAATAGATAAAGGAATGAATAATGACGTGTCTGTTGTTAGAGGAATATTTCAATCTTTTTATGATGCACCTGATGGCTTTAAAGAAGAATTTCATGAATTAAGTTATGCTTTAGGAGTTGAATATTGGTATGATAAGACCTTCGCCATGAGAACAGGATTCTTTTATGAAGATAAAACCAAAGGAGGGAGACAGTTTTTTACACTTGGAGCAGGTCTTAAATATAATGTCTTTGGATTAAATTTTTCTTACCTTATTCCAACTCAGCAGCATAATCCACTTGAACATACTCTTAGATTTACATTGAAATTCGATTTTGAAGCTTTTACAGCACAAAACAAAGCAGCAAAACAAAACAAAACAACAAGGCTGTTATAAAATATTCTCCGAAGTGTCGGCACAGGCTATAAATAGAGAGAATTTGGATTTAATTTGATATCTCAGGAATATTATAATTTATCAGTAAAAAAGATATGAGTGCAAAAAAAACAAGACAATGAAATTTAGAATTGGCTTTGGCATTGATGTACATAAACTTGAGCAAGGACATAAATTTTGTCTCGGAGGCATAGAAATACCTCATTATAAAGGAACTGTTGGGTACTCTGATGCAGATGTATTGATACACGCTATTTGCGATGCACTTCTCGGAGCTGCTAATATGAGAGATATTGGTTTCCATTTCTCTGATACAATGCCAGAATATAAAGATATCAATAGTAAAATCTTACTAAAAAAAGTAGTTGAGCTTATAACAGAAAAAGGTTATAAAATTAATAATATTGACTCTAGTGTTTGCATTCAAAAACCTAAACTTTTCCCTTATATTATTGATATGAAAAAAACTTTGGCTAAAACAATGAATATTGATACTGACGATATCTCAATTAAAGCAACAACTACTGAAAATTTAGGTTTTGAGGGTAGAGAAGAAGGCGTTTCTGCTTATGCTGTTGCTTTAATACAGAAATAATTTTTTAAAGTATAACTGTTGTCTGTCTTTGATGTGATGTTCTAAAAATTTAGAATTTATATTTAAGCTTATACATCATTTCCTTTTATAATTTGACGGTACAAGACATTTATTGTTTTTCCATTTTGTTTTTAAGCTTTCATTATTGATAATATTGTTTTGTTCATCAAGAAATTCACCCTTTTTGTTTTTCTTTATTATTTTCATTTTACCTGATTTAATATTCTCTAATACTAATTTCTGAATCTCTTTTGCTTTCAATTTCTTATTTTGTTTAACAATTTTAATGCCTATCTTATTATTCCATAAATCCATTTCTGAACTTATTTTATCGTGAGTCAAAATATTTTTCTTCCTCTTGTTTCTTTTATACTCAATGTAATCGCCTTTTTCATGAGCTTTGCCTAATCTGTATGCTTTTCTCCATCTTATATTTCTTGAAAGTAAAGCCATCCAATATGCATGTCTAAAAGCATCTACTTGTCCACCATTAGTGTCATTATCAAGAATATTATTAGCTATTATACTATCAGTTGTTTTTATCACTTGTTCAGTAAGTTTCCAGGCTTTATTTGCAACAAATAAATGGAATATAGACCAGCGTTTTTCCGGACGACTAATTTTTTTAAATTCATTAAAAGCATTTTCCCTTTGACCATAAAGATTAGCTGAGAAAAAAATAATTATTAAAAATTCAAGTAAGATGTTTTTTATTGTTTTTATATTCATTGTTTGAATGAATGTTAAATTACAAATATAAGTAAAAGTAAAAAGTTTATCCTGTGAAACCTTTGCATTGAATTATGATTTGTAACTTTTTAATTTTGCCCTCATTTTCTTCCGATTTATGATGTTGAAATTAATATTTTTTTTCATCTTAGTAAAAAGTTTAAAAATTGTGGAGTATTAAAAAAATGTTTATAAATTTTTAAAAATTTGATTGTTTTTTTGCATTTAATATAATATTTTTTATTTTTACAATCTGTTTAAAAAAAATGGTATTGAATGTTAATAATTAAGAAAACATATAACAGATTATTGAAGAAAATGGGTTCTTTAACGCATTACAATACAGATAATTACCTCCCCCTGAAAAACTTTCAGTCAAGATCTTAAAATTTTTCAATGCATATATTAATACTTTCTCTTATGGCTTTTGTTTGTATAATATCATTAATAAATTTTTTTAAAAAACAGGGTTATTTTATTTTAAATATTCTCAGGAAAACAATTACTATATCTATTGGAATAAAAATACAGATATTCATTGTAATATTTATTGGCTGGGGAAGAATAATTTAGACATACATAGCTG
>CAYNBX010000004.1:0-1616 GCA_964395505.1 uncultured Bacteroidales bacterium
AAAAAACACATAACAATTTGTTTTAAAGAATATTATATCCCTTTTATTTTTAATAAATGTGAGGTTTTAATAAAAAGTCTTGTAAAAACCCTGCATTTATAAACAAGAGGGTAAGATATTAATAATTCTTCAATTCTTGATTACACCAAATATGATTATACTTTAATCTATTATTTAATCTCCTTCACTCTTGTAAAGGATAAGAGAATTGTGCTAAAGCTGTGTAAAGATAAAGACTGCAAAGCTGGAAACCACAATATATCAATACCTACAAATTTTGCATAATGAAATGAAGTTAAATTTGTAAGTATTGAATAATCGTCAGGAAAGTCCTTGCTTGTCCAGACTTTCTTAAGGAATTTTTCATATTATAATATATGACTTTTTTGTAATTTTACAATTTAAAAAATGAGTATGGTTTTAAATATATTGCCTTTAAATAAATGGTTGGATATTAAATATCACCCTTTTATAATAAGTGGTCCTTGTAGTGCTGAATCAGAGGAACAGTTAATTTCAACAGCTAAAGGTTTAGTAAAAATACCGAATGTAAAAATCTTAAGGGCAGGGATATGGAAACCAAGAACAAGACCTGGAGATTTTGAAGGTGTTGGCAGCATTGGCCTTGAATGGCTTAAAAAAGTCAAAAATAAAACTGGGTTGTTGACAACTGTTGAAGTTGCAAATCCTCATCATGTTGAGGAATGTTTAAAACATAAAGTTGATATTTTGTGGATTGGAGCCAGAACTGTTGTGAATCCTTTTTCAGTACAAGAAATATCTGAGGCTTTAAAGGGTGTAGATATTCCTGTTATGATAAAAAATCCTGTAAATCCTGATATTAAATTATGGATTGGCGCTTTAGAACGGATAAATAAAGCAGGTATTAATAAAATGATAGCTGTTCATAGAGGTTTTTATTTTTTCGGAAAATCAATATTCCGTAATAGGCCGATGTGGGAAATACCAATAGAATTAAAACGTCTAAATCCCAATTTACCTGTCATCTGCGATCCCAGTCATATCTCAGGGAAAAGGGAACTTCTCTTGCCTGTTTCACAAAAAGCTCTTGATCTTGAAATGGACGGCTTGATGATAGAATCTCATATTAACCCTGATAAAGCCCTTACTGATGCTAATCAGCAAATTACTCCATCACAATTAAAAAAATTAATTTCTAAACTTATTATTAGAAAACAATCAACAAATATTGACTTTAAAAATGAACTCGAAAAACTCAGATTAGAAATTGATAAAATTGATATGGAACTAATTAACATACTTTCTAAGCGAATGGAGCTTATTGAGGAAATAGGCAAATATAAACTTAACCATAATGTTACAATACTTCAGCTGAAACGCTGGAATGAACTAATAAAAGATAGGTTAAACAATGGCTCGGAACTTGGCCTGGATAAAGATTTTATTTTAAAATTTTTTCAGCTTATTCATAAAGAGTCTATTCAAAAACAAAATGATATTATGAATAGCAATAAAACTGATTTCAATGAGTAGTTGGCAAGAGAATATGAAATATCCATAGAGATTTTAGATTTTGGATTTAATTTGGATACACCCTGTACATTTCACCCTGATATGCTTCGCTACAGGCTAAA
>CAYNBX010000004.1:1716-21347 GCA_964395505.1 uncultured Bacteroidales bacterium
CCCTGTACATTTCACCCTGATATGCTTCGCTACAGGCTAAACAAGTGAATGATTAATGACCCTGTAGGTGCGAAATATTTGTGGTCATAAGCTCAAGCACAAAGTATTAAATGAACGCAAATTGTTTTGGCAGGATTTTTTGCTGTTTATGCAAAAATCATTATAAAACGTAAAATACAGAATTACAAAAATATAAACAAATAAAATTAATCATGTTTTATTTTTGAATATTTTGAGCTTTTTTTGCTTCCTTTATAAATTTCAAATTTAACGAATCTGCATTCTAATTGACCATTAAAGACTTTAATTTTTCTTGAAGGTCTTAATCCAATAAATTTCAAGGCATTTAGATCAGAACTCAAAATCCAGGCATAGTAAGCAGTATATTTATTTTTTAAAGTATCTCCAATATTTTTGTACAACTGAATAATATTATCAACTTTCAATCGCCTCCCATAAGGTGGGTTTGTAATAATAATACCTTTACCTTCTGGAGGGTTCATAGTTTCCATTGATTTAGCTCTAAGTTGGATATCTTTGTGCATCTTAGCAAATTCTATATTTTTTTTAGCAATACTTATCATTTCATTTGAAATATCAGAACCAATAATTTCATATTCAAATTCTTTTTGTTTTGTATAAGAATCCTTTATTATTTTATTCCAGAGCAATGGCTCAAAGTCTTTCCATTTCATAAAGCCGAAATCTTTTTTATAATAACCAGGTGCAATATTATTTGCGAATAATGCAGCTTCAATTAAAATGGTTCCTGAGCCGCACATTGGATCAATAAAATTACAATCTCTTTGCCAGCCACTCAATAATATCAAACCAGCAGCAAGAACCTCATTAATAGGTGCTGCGCCTACTACTTTTTTATAACCTCTTTTATCGAGTGATGAGCCAGAACTATCAAGTGAAACTGTACATTTTTCCTTGAAAATATGAATATTTATTCTTAAGTCGGGATTTTTAACATCAATTGAAGGACGTTTATTGAATTTATCACGAAATTGGTCAACAATGGCATCTTTTGTTTTTAACGCAACATATTTTGAGTGAGTAAAAACTGAATCTTTTATAACACTGTCAACTGCAAAAGTATCGTCAACATCAATATATTCCCACCAATGAATATGGCTAATTTTATTGTATAGATCTTCTTCATCATCAACATTAAAATAATCAATAGGTTTTAGAATTCTCAGTGCTGTCCTGCACCAATAATTTGCTTCATACATCAATTGTTTATTCCCTTTAAAGATTACTGCTCTTTTAAGAATTTTGACTTCTTTTGCACCTAAATCTTTTAATTCGCCTGCTAAAACTTCTTCCAGACCTGAAAAAGTTTTTGCAATCATTGTAAAGTTATCGATTGTGTTTTTCAATATTTTATTTTTAAATGCAAAGTTAATTAAAATTGATGGTATGGGAATATAGTATAGTTTCGCATATATTAATCAGTGTTTGTCAATAATGTCCATTTTCTGCGTTACACTTGTCATAAAAATGCTCATCCAGATCTATCTTTTGTAAGGTTTAAAAAAAACCAACAAAAAGCACAAATCAGGACTCTTATTTTTTTTGACTTCGCAAGCCTTGAAAATGAACACTCTGTTTCAAAAACTGACTTTATGAACAAACTTTAATTATGGATGCATTTCTATTAAAAACAATATCAGGAGCTTTATCAAAAAAAATTATGTAAATTTGGAGAAAAGTAAATTTTACCAAATTGAGCGATTTAGATTTAAAATCTCTCTACTTTGGTTAAATAATTTTTTAATTAAAATCTTATAAATTTTTTATCTACAGATTTAGGGTTTATTTAAAAAAGATTGACTAATAAATATTAAAGGAAGCTTATGCACCTGACTCGTTTTAAAACAAATCACTTCATTAGCAGAACATTGTTATTAATTCTTTTATGTTTTAATATTATTCCTTTTGCACAATCACAAAATTTTAGAATTAAAGGGAAGGTTATTGATTCTGAAACAAAAAAGCCATTAGCTTTTGTTAACATTGTTATTAATGGTGGAAATTATGGAGGAGCAACTGATATAGATGGTAAATTTGATATAATCTCTCCTGAAGAAATTCAATATTTACTGCTAAGTTATGTTGGCTATAGATCTCTGATTTATAAAGTTAAACTTAATTCAAAAAAAGTAATAATTGAACTTAAGAAGATAGAGATAGAGTTACCTGAAATAATTATATTACCTGGAGAAAATCCAGCACATAGGATAATTAATAATGTTATTAAAAATCGTGATAAGAATAATCCTGAAAAGCTAAAGTCTTTTTCATATAGAGCTTACGATAAAATGGTTGTTACAGCAGTTACGGATAGCATTTCAAAAGACAGCACTTCAAAAATAGATTCTTCTGAAATTAAATTGAAGAATTTACTAAAAAAACAAAATTTACTTATTATGGAAAACATAACAGAGCATAAATTTTTATATCCTGATAATAATTATGAAGAAGTCACTGCATCAAGGGTTTCGGGTTTTAAAGACCCTTTGTTTGTGTTTTTATTATCCCAAATGCAATCTTTTTCTTTTTATGATGAAACGATTCATATTTCTGATAAAAATTATATAAATCCAATAAGCAAAGGGAGTATAAAAAAATACTTTTTTCTTTTAAAAGATACAGCTTATGTTAACAATGATACTGTGTTTATTATTTCATTTCGCCCTAAAAAAAATAAGAATTTTGATGGGATGAAAGGTGTGTTGTATATCAATACAAATGGTTGGGCTATTCAAAATGTTATTGCAAAACCTGCTGTTGAAGATCAAGGTTTAAATATTAAAATTCAACAAAAATACGAACTTATCGATAATAAACACTGGTTTCCTGTTCAGTTGAACACAGATATTTTATTTAATAATATTAGAGTAAATTCTTGTAAGTTACTTGGAAATGGCAGAAGTTATATACGAAATGTCATTATTAATCCTGAACTTGTGAAAAAAGAGTTTAAAAATATTGGAGTTGAAATAAATGATGATTCACATAATAAAACTGAAACTTACTGGAATAAATATAGAGCTGACAGTCTTAGTGCTAAAGATCGTAAAACATATTATGTTATTGACAGCATTGGAAAAGCTGAACATTTTGATAGGAAGGCAAGAAATATTGAAACTTTGATAAATCACCAAAGAATACATTGTGGATTTGTCGATTTAGCCCTTAATAAATTTTTTAGATATAATGATTACGAAGGTTTATATTTAGGTTTGGATGCTAAAACAAACAGAAAAGTCTCAAAATTTTGCAGTGTACAAGGATATTGGGGATATGGATTTAAAGACAAGAAAGCAAAATACGGAGGTGATTTATTTTTTTTAATTAATAGAAATTCAGACTTAAAATTAAAATTGTCGTATTATAATGATATAATGGAAAGCGGTAGAGATAATAATTTTGACAATGAAAATAAAATGTTTAGTGATGAGGATTTAAGATATTTTCTTATTAAGAAGATGGATAAAACAGAAAAAAAGGAAGCATCAATAAGTTTTAGAGCATTAAAATATATAGAAATGAATATCGCATTGAGCCAGAGCACAAAAAGTCCGGGATATGATTATAAATATGCAGTAAAAGAAAATAATCCTGCAGTATTATTAAATAAATTTGACTTTACTGAATTATCAGTTGGTTTAAGATATGCTTATAAAGAAAAATTCTTAAAAAATGCCAGAACAAGAATATCCTTAGGGACCGATTATCCAATAGTTTGGTTTAATTATACAAAGGGTTTTGACAATTTACTCAATGGAGGTTATAAATATAATCGCTTTGATTTGAAGATTAAAAAATCATTTTATACTAAATATTTAGGTGAATCATCTTTTCAATTAAATTTAGGATATATTGATGGGAATTTACCTTATTGCAATCTTTATAATGGACACGGTAGTTTCCGTAAATTTACTATTTATGTACCCCATAGTTTTGCTGCAATGAGAATGAATGAATTCCTATCGAATAGATATATTGCTTTATATTTTATGCATAATTTCGGGAAATTACTATTAAGAACTAAATATTTTCAACCTGAAATAGCCATAGTTACAAACATTACTTTTGGTGATTTGAATAACAAAGAAAAGCATTATAATGTTCCAATAAAAACTCTTGAAAAAGGTTATTATGAATCAGGTATTTTGATTAACAACATTTTAAATTTGAAGTTTTACACACTTGGCATAGGAACATATTATAGATATGGACCTTACAGTTTTGATAATTTTGATGATAATTTAGCATTTAAAATAACAATAGATTTTCCTTATTCTAAACAATGACAAAGTTTAATTGAACGAAAGTAATATTTTAAAAAATGCTTTATGCCTAGAATAAAAAAAACTAATTTTTCAACAAATTAAAAATTAATTCTATATTTGTTTTTAAATATCCATTTATGAATAATAATGTTCCCATATATAGACGTTGGTATATTATTGTACCCTTAGTTTTTCTGGCAGGATTTCTTATCTGGAAATTCTCTTCTATCATTATATATATTTTAGCGGCAGTAGTTTTGTCATTGATGGGTCATCCTTTAGTAAAATTATTTGACAAAATAAAGATTGGAAGGTTTTCTTTTCCTCATACTTTAAGCGCTTTGCTTACACTTTTCGTAATCATTGGGATAATAGCAGCTTTCTTCGCTTTTTTTGTTCCAATGTTGGTAAATCAAGCAGCACTTATTTCAAGTGTGAATGTTCAATCTGTAATTGATAGTTTAAAAGAGCCCATGCAATCATTAGATGATTTTCTTCTTAAATACGGTTTAATACAAGAAAATCAAAGCATTGAAACTATTTTAACCGAAAAGCTCAAATCAATAGCTACTTATATAAATTTTTCCGATATTCTTAACTATGTTGTAACTTATGTAGGTAATATTTTTGTAGCTGTTTTTGCAATAGGTTTTTTTGCTTTTTTCTTTCTTAAAGATGAGCATTTGTTTTATAATGGCGTTATGCTTATCACACCAGTTAAACGCCATAAACAAATGACACATATATTATCATCATGTAAAAGATTACTTACTCGCTATTTTATTGGTTTATTTTTAGATGTATGTTTGGTAATTTCACTTTTTAGCATAGGAATGTCAATCATTGGCTTGAAAAATACTTTTATCATAGGTTTTTCTGCAGGGATAATGAATATTGTTCCTTATATAGGACCTTTTATAGGAGGTACAATAGGTATTTTGATAGCCATAACAGGCAATCTGAATTTAGATTTCTATACTCAGATGCTTCCTGTAATTTTAAAAATGATTGGTGTGTTTGTTACTGTGAATTTGCTTGATGGATTAGTATTCCAACCAACAATTTATTCAACCAGTGTTAAATCTCACCCTTTAGAAATTTTTACAGTAATTATGATGGCTGGTACTTTAGCAGGTATCCCGGGAATGATTATAGCAATCCCTTCTTATACTGTCCTTAGAATTGTTGCAAAAGAATTCTTGAGTAGTCTCAGAGTTGTAAAAAAATTAACAAAAAACATCTAATGATATTTATTTACATATAAATAGATTCTCACCAATTGAATAAAAAATAATAATGAATTCTAAAATCCGGGATATATTAAGTTTATTATCAAAATTAAATTTTGTAAGGTTATGGAATATATTAAAAATAATAAGCAGTTATTATTTAACACGATTAAGTGGCAGAATTATACATTCCGGTATGCCAATAAGTGTGTCTATTGAACCTACAACATCCTGTAATCTTAAATGTTTGGAATGTCCCTCAGGGCAACATAAATTTACCAGACCTACCGGTATGCTCACCCTTGATTTTTTTCAGTATTTTATAAATCAACTCCACAAAAATTTACTTTATCTTACCTTATATTTTCAAGGAGAACCTTATTTGAATCCTGATTTTTTTGATTTTGTAAAATATGCAAAAAGTAAAAATATTTATACTTCCACTTCTACAAATGGTCACTTTCTTGGAGATGAGAATGCAAAAAAAACAATACAGTCTGGCCTTGACAGATTAATAATATCCTTAGATGGTGTTGAGCAGCAGACTTACGCTTCATATAGAATTGGAGGAAGTTTTGATACAGTTATTGATGGGATAAAAAATGTAGTAAAATGGAAAAAACAATTGAATGCTGGCAATCCATTTTTAATTATTCAATTTCTTGTTTTAAAGACTAATGAATCTCAAATTAAAGATATTAAAAAACTTGGTAAAAAATTAGGTGTTAATGATGTTCAGATAAAAACAGCCCAGATTTATAATTACAAAAACGGCAATCCTTTAATTCCAACAATAGACAAATATTCTCGTTATAAGAAAATGGATAATGGCACATATACGATTAAAAACAAATTGCCTGATCATTGCTTTAGAATGTGGAGTTCATCTGTTATAACCTGGGATGGTTTGATAGTGCCGTGTTGTTTTGACAAGGATGCAGAACATAAATTAGGAAACTTAAAAAAACAATCATTTAAAGATATTTGGAAAGGCAAGAAATATAACAAATTTAGAAATGACGTTTTTTCTCATAGAAATAAAATAGATATTTGTCAGAATTGTACTGAAGGCACAAGATAAATTTTAAATTAAAAAGTGAGATGCTACAATTTTATCTATTGAATTACACTTTCATTATATCTTTTTCTTTAGCTTCTATTATTTCATCAACTTTTTTTGTAAAATCATTGGTAAGCTGCTGGATATCATCTTCAAGGTTTTTTATTTCATCTTCAGATATTCCTTGATTTTTTAGATTTTTGGCAGTATAATTAGCTGCTTTTCTTGTATTACGTATGCTAATTTTTGCATTTTCAGCTTCTTCTTTAGCTTTTTTAACCAGTTCCTTTCTCCTTTCCTCTGTCAAAGCAGGGACTATTATTCTAAGAACTTCTCCATTGTTTTGTGGATTGAAACCCAAATTAGCAGCTAATATTGCTTTATCAATGGGGACAAGCATATTCTTATCCCAGGGTTGAACGATTATTTGTCTTGGCTCAGGCGTATTGATATTTGAAACCTGATTAATAGGAGTAAGCGTACCATAATAATCAACTTTAACTTCATCAAGCATTTGTGGACTGGCTTTACCAGCTCTTATTTTTTGAAGCACTCTTTCTAAATGAGCTATAGCATTTTGCATATTTTCTTTGGCCTCTTCTATGCAAAATTCACAATCTTCATTCATAATATAATAATGTTTTTATTTTTGATACAAATTTAAAATTAATATTTAAAAAAGTATTTACATTTTTATTCTTTTCTAATTTTTTAATTTATAATATAAATAGTGTCATCATGAAAACCCCTAAAAATATTTGTAATAAAAAAAATGATACTATATTTCTATTAATGTACCAACTTTTTCACCTGATACAACCCTTTTAAGATTTCCAGGGACATTCATATTAAAAACAATAATAGGTAATTTATTTTCATTGCAAAGAGTAAAAGCTGTTAAATCCATAACTTTTAAGCCTTTTTTATAAACCTCATCAAATTTAATAGTTTCGTATTTAACAGCATCTTTGTTTTTTTCCGGGTCATCATTATAAACGCCATTTACACGTGTACCTTTTAGTATTACATCTGCTTTTATTTCAACGGCTCTTAGTGCTGAAGCTGTGTCTGTTGTAAAAAACGGGCTGCCTGTTCCTCCACTAATTATTACGACGTAACCTTCTTTTAAATAATTAATAGCTTTTCTTCTGCTCATCGATTCAGCAATAGGTTCAACAGCTATCCCTGATAATAATTTTGTTTTTAAATCAATTTTTTCAAATGCAGATTGCAAAGCCATACTATTAATTATTGTAGCCAACATTCCCATATAATCGCCCTGAACCCTATCAATGCCCTGACTTATACCTTGTAATCCCCTAAAAATATTTCCCCCTCCTATCACAATTGCAACTTCGACATTTTCTTTGACAATAGATTTTACTTCTTTTGCATAAACATACAAACGATCAGGGTCAATACCATATTGTTTGCTGCCCATTAAAGCTTCTCCACTAAGTTTTAAAAGAATTCTGTTATATTTCATATTTATATATATCAAAATAAATCGTAAAAATAATTTATGTTCAAAGATATAAATAAAATATGTTAGATATTTTTTGAAATAAAAAAATAAATTGAAACTTAAAGCGGTATTTATTTTATTATATATTTTAAATATCAGTAGCTGAAGTTTCGGAAATAGTAATTTACTTATTGTCAGTTAATTAAAAATTACAAAAAGCCAATAAATAGAATAGAATTGCATTTTAAACAACTAATAATAATTGTTTTATTGATATAATTCCAGATTAATAAGAATTTTGTGAATTTAAAAATGTCTATGTAATTCCTTACAAAAAACCTTATTTTTTATTTTTAACCTTATAAGAAAAGCAAGACACAAGCACTTTTTTAAGCTTATTACCTTATTTTTATGGGTTAATAATTTAAATTGACATTTAATATTAAAAACAGAGTTTTTATAAAAATTAAAATATTAATTTTTAATCATTTATCAACTCCGAAACTTCAGTCAGTAATATAGGGTAAGAATAAATAAATTATTATTATAATTTCGGTTCAAAGCTGTTGTAGTCTAAAGATAATTTCTGGAATTTTACATATAATGTTATTCCTTCAGGATAACTATTGTTTTTACCATAAAACTGATAAAACTGGTTTCCTTCAAAACCAATTCTCGTTGTATCTTTAATAATTATTGATGATATAGAATCTGTGTATTGTCTTTCAACCCAAAATTTGGAGCTTAGGGCTGTCATTTTTACGATACTCCAAACTGAATTTTCTTTGAATTTTATTGATGCTTCTTTAAAGCCTGAAGTTTTTAATTTCATTTGAAGTTTAAAAGTATCAGGAGGATAAATTATCTCAGGGTAATTAGAATATACAGGAATATCCTCTTCGTTATTATTATTTTTAACACAAGCATTAATAATTAGTGATACAGTAAAAAATAAACCTAAAAATAAGTATATTTTTGTTTTCATTAGTTTAAATTTTTATAGTTAATTTAACTTAAAAGATTTTTCAAGTTTTTAATTATTTATAAAATATTATTTCAAGTCATTAAAACAATCCTTTGCCGTGACAATTTTTATATTTTTTCCCACTTCCGCAAGGGCAGGGATCATTTCTTCCAATTTTTTTATGTTCTCTTATAAAAGGCTGTGGTTTTTGTTTATGAGTTGTATTAGAATGAGCTTGTGATAACATATCTTCTCTTCCGGTTTCAAGCTTACTCATATCAGTTTTTCTCGGAGCTTTAGCTTCTCTAACATTACTTGCATCTTGAATTGGCAAATCACCTTTTATAAGAAAAGAGCTAATTTCCATATTTATTTTTTGAAGCATTGATTTGAATAAATCAAAAGATTCAAGTTTGTATATCAATAAAGGGTCTTTTTGTTCGTAAGTAGCATTTTGAACAGATTGCTTCAAATCATCCATTTCTCTGAGATGTTCTTTCCATTCGTTGTCAATAATAGCAAGTGTTATACCTTTTTCTATAGCTTTTATCACTTCTTTTCCTTTATCTTCATAGGCTTTTTTCAGGTTAGCAATTACCTGTAAGGTTTTTTTACCATCAGTAATAGGAATAGCGATATTTTCAAATTGGGTATTATTTTCATATACTTCTTGTATAACAGGGTATGTTTTTTTAGCTATTAATTCTGATTTATCTTTATATGATTTATAAACCATAGAAAAGATATTATCTACCATTTCATCAACACTCTTAGAGAAGAAATCATTTTCGTCATAAGGAGATTTAACTCCAAAAGTTTTTAGCATCTTTATTTGAAAACCCTCAAAATCTCTATTTTCTTGATAATCAGAAACGATTTGTTCGCAAACATCATACATCATATTTGATATATCAACAGAAAGACGTTCGCCATGTAAAGCATGTTTTCTTTTTTTATAAATCACTTCTCTTTGAGTGTTCATCACATCGTCATATTCGAGTAAATGTTTACGTATGCCAAAATTATTTTCTTCAACTTTTTTTTGAGCTCTTTCAATAGATTTGCTGATCATAGAATGTTGAATAACCTCACCTTCTTTCAAGCCAAGATGGTCCATTATTTTTGCAATTCTTTCAGAGCCGAACATACGCATCAGGTCATCTTCAAGGGAGACGAAAAATTGCGAAGTGCCTGGGTCTCCTTGTCTACCTGAACGTCCTCTCAGTTGTCTATCTACACGCCTTGATTCATGACGTTCAGTTCCAACAATTGCCAGTCCGCCAACTTCCCTAACACCCTCACCCAGTTTGATATCAGTACCTCTACCAGCCATATTTGTTGCTATTGTAACTGTTCCTGCAATACCTGCATTAGCTACAATATCTGCTTCTTTGTGATGCAATTTGGCATTTAATACACTATGTTTTATGCGTTTTAAATCTAACATTCTGCTCAGCAATTCTGATATTTCGACAGAAGTTGTACCAACTAATACTGGTCTTTTTTGTTTAATAAGTTTGTCTATTTCGTTAATTACAGCATTGTATTTCTCTCTTTTGGTTTTAAAAACCATATCCTGCATATCGTTTCTTATAACAGGTTTATTAGTAGGAATAACTACAACATCTAATTTATAAATATCCCAAAATTCACCTGCTTCTGTTTCAGCTGTGCCAGTCATACCTGCTAATTTTTTATACATCCTGAAATAATTTTGTAATGTAATGGTAGCATAGGTTTGTGTAGCAGCTTCAACTTTGACGTTTTCCTTTGCCTCTATTGCCTGATGAAGCCCATCAGAATATCTTCGCCCTTCTAAAATACGTCCTGTTTGTTCATCAACAATTTTAACTTTATTGTCCTGTACAATATATTCTACATTGTTTTCAAAAAGAGAATAAGCTTTAAGTAGTTGGTTTATTGTATGAATACGTTCAGATTTGACTGAGTAATCCTGCAAAAGTTCATTTTTCTTATCCATTTTCTCAGTTTCAGAGAGATTGGATTTCTCAAGTTCCGCAATTTCAGAGCCTATATCAGGAAGAATATAAAAGTTGGGGTCTTCATGAGAAATTTTATTAATTCCTTTTTCAGTAAGATTAATTGTATTATTTTTTTCATCAATCACAAAATAAAGTTCATCATCAATAATGTGCATATTTTTTTCTTGCTCCTGGAGATAAACATTTTCTGTTTTTTGAAGAATTGTTTTCATTCCTGGTTCGCTAAGAAATTTAATAAGAGGTTTATATTTTGGTAATCCTCTAAATGCCCTGAATAATTGGTCAGCACCTTTTTTTTCATTTTCAGGATTTGTATTTTCAGATAGATAATGTTTAGCTTCTGCAAGGATTTTAGTAACTAAAAATTTTTGTGAATTATAAAGCTGTTGAACAATGGGTTTTAATTCATTAAATTCTTGTTTATCTTCTTTAGCTGTAGGTCCAGAAATTATCAAAGGTGTTCTGGCATCATCAATAAGAACAGAATCAACCTCATCAACAATAGCATAATTATGAGAACGTTGAACGAGTTCATCAG
The DNA here is from genome assembly GCA_964395505.1 of uncultured Bacteroidales bacterium. Lineage (GTDB taxonomy): Bacteria > Bacteroidota > Bacteroidia > Bacteroidales > AUK083 > AUK083. Next base: position 13,283 of record CAYNBX010000004.1, read on the forward strand.
GGTTACTTGTCATATTATCACGCAAGTAATCAAAGCCGAATTCATTATTTGTTCCGTAAGTTATATCAGCGAGATATGCTTTTCTTCTTTTTTCCGAATTAGGTTCGTGTTTGTCAATACAATCAATAGAAAGACCTAAAAATTGAAACAAAACCCCCATCCATTCAGAGTCTCTTTTAGCAAGGTAATCATTAACTGTAACAACATGAACTCCTTTACCCGGAAGAGCGTTTAAGTAAACAGGTAAGGTAGCGACAAGAGTTTTCCCTTCTCCTGTTGCCATCTCTGCAATCTTGCCTTGATGCAGTATAATTCCTCCAATTAATTGTACATCGTAATGAACCATATCCCATGTGATAGTATTGCCTCCTGCAATCCATTTGTTGTAATAATATGCTTTGTCATCAATTATTTCGATATTTGGATGAACAGTAGCAAGGTCTCTATCCATTTGTGTTGCTGTAACCTCTATGACCTCATTTTCTTTGAAACGTTTAGCTGTTTCTTTCATAACAGAGAACGCTTCCGGAAGTATTTGATTTAAAATATCCTGTGTTTTATCATAGCTTACTTTTTCCAGGTTGTCAATATTTTTATATATTTTTTCTTTTTCTTCAATATCATCTTCAGATTCAACTTTCTTTTTTAATTCGTTGATTTTTTCTTCTTCATCAGCTATATATGAATGAATTTGTTTTTTAAACTCAGTAGTTTTTGCTCTTAGCTCATCATTACTCAATTTAGAAATTTCTTCATAAGCTTGCTTTATCTTTTTTAATACAGGAGTAGTGGCTCTAAGATCTTTTTCGGATTTTGTACCTAATAATTTTTTTAAAAAATTAGCCATAATATGTAATATATTATAAATTAATCAAATTAAGTTTTGTCCTATTTATTCTGAATAACTCACAAACATTAATAATATCGTATGAATTATCACAATGACTAAAAAAATCTTAAATTTTAGTACATTCCATTTCTGAAATTAAAAATTTTCTAAGTCTGTATTAGTCTGCAATATATAAGTATAAATTTGCAAATTTGTGAATAATATAGACAAAAATAATTGTTTAACACTTAATAATTTAATAACTAAAAACTATATATTAAAATTGTATATTTTAAATCAATAAGTTACTAAAATAACTAAGCTTAATTATTTTATTACAAAATTAACTTAAAATCTATTAAAAAAATAATTTTAGGGATAGAATAAAATAACTATTTTATATTAATTATCGTAAGATAAGAAAGTAAAATTCTTAAATCAAAAATGGGAAAATTATTAAAATTTATTCATTTATTTTTGTTCAAAATATTTTTTGCAGCTAAGTCTTAAGGTAGTTGGTGTCATAAAACTAAAAAGTTTTATGACATCAACTATTAGTTTTTAATATTCATCTTCGTGGAAGAAGAAATCTTCTTTTGTTGGATAATCTGGCCAAATATCTTCTATGCGATCATAAGTCTCACCTTCATCTTCAATCTCACGAAGATTTTCCAAAACTTCAGCAGGAGCACCTGACCTTATAGCATAATCAATTAATTCATCTTTTGTAGCAGGCCAGGGAGCATCTTCAAGTTTTGAAGCTAATTCTAATGTCCAGTACATTTTTAAAATTATTTTGTTAAAAATTTTTGCAAAAGTAGTTTTTTTTACAACAAAGTCAATTAAAAAATAAATTTTATTATACTGAAATTAAATGACTGATATTCAATAAAAAAAAGTATTTATGGAGAGGGATATTTTACATTTTTGCCTTCCAGGGAATCTCTTTAATGTTAAAATCCTTTGCAATTTTTCGTGATAGTACAAAAAGGTAATCAGATAAACGATTAAGATATTTTATATGTAACTTTTCCACATAATTTTTCTCTCCTAATTTTGTTATAATCCTTTCAGTTCGTCTGCACACACATCTAGCAATATGACAATACGAAACAATGGTATTGCCACCCGGAATGATAAAAGAATTTAATCTGGGTAAGGATTCATTCATTTTATCAATTTCTTTTTCAAGAATTTGTACATCATTTTCTTCTAAATAGGGTAGTTTTTTTATATTTTTATTTTGTGGGTCAACTGCCAATGAAGTTTCTATAGTAAAAAGATTTTTTTGAATTTCAATCAAAACATTTTTTGAATGCTTGTCAATCTGTTGATCCCTGATTAAACCAATATATGAGTTTAATTCATCAACAGTGCCAAAAGCTTCAATTCTTATATGATATTTTGGGACTCTAGTTCCCCCAATTAAAGATGTTTTACCTTTGTCGCCAGTTTTAGTATATATTTTAAAATCATCATTCATAAAAAATGCTGCTTTTTATTAATAACAAAACACTTAAGTATTTTTAGTTATTAAGAATACTTGTAGATTTTTTTTTGTTATCTTCAAATTTATAATCACTAATTGTTTTAATATTTTTATTAGGTTCATCCGATTCAACTCTTCCGTCAATTAAACGTATTATTCTATGAGCATGAAGCGCAATATCTTCTTCGTGAGTAACAACGATAATAGTATTACCTTTTCTATGAATTTCTTCAAATAATCCCATAATTTCTATTGAAGTTTTAGAATCAAGATTACCAGTAGGTTCGTCAGCAAGGATAATTGAAGGGTGGTTTACTAAAGCTCTTGCAATAGCAACCATTTGTCTTTGCCCACCTGATAACTCGTTGGGTTTATGCGTAATTCTATTACTAAGATTAACATCCTGAAGCATTTTATTAGCTCTTTCCATTCGCTTTGATTTACTAACTCCTGCATATATTTGAGGCAGCATCACATTCTCAAGAGCAGTTGAACGAGGAAGTAGATTAAAGACCTGAAAAACAAAACCTATTTCTTTATTTCTTATATCTGCCAGTTTATTATCATTCATTTTACTAACATCATTGCCCTTGAGGAAATAATGCCCTGAAGTTGGAGTGTCAAGGCATCCTATAATATTCATCATTGTAGATTTCCCTGAACCTGATGGACCCATTAATGCTACAAATTCATTTTTGAATACTGTTAATGTTATTGAATTTAAAGCATGAACAATTTCAGTTCCAACTTTAAAATTTCTACTTATATTTACTAATCTTATTATTTCTTCTTTCATAATAAATATTTTTGTTTATGAATAAATACAGCAATGATTGTTAAAATTTGATAATAAAGTTTTGTTTACTTAATTCTTTTTTAAAAAACACTATACCTAAAAAGAAAAGATCAATTGTAATGCTAACCCTATTGTGTTTTTTAATATAATCCCATGCTTGTTCCATTCCTCTTGACCAATAAATATCACCGACTATAAGAATAGAATCATTGTGCATTAAAGGTAAACATTGCTCGAAATATCTTATTGTTGGCTCTTTTCTGTGATTTCCGTCAAAATATACATAGTCTAATTTATCTATTTTTTTCAATACTGGGCTTAGAGTATTGTCAAAGTTCCCAATATTTAATTTAATATTTTTAAGTCTTAGTTTATCAAAATTTCCCTGTGCTTTATCTGCTGTACTGGCACAACCTTCAATACATATCATTTTACTTTTAGGTGCTGCTATTGATTGATACATCGTGCTTATCCCTAATGAAGTACCTAATTCCAACATTGTGTCAGGTTGATAATATTTTATTAAACGATAAAGTAGTTGTCCATATTTTGGAGATATTGCAGATTTTTTTGCTATGTCCTTAACTCTTTTAATTCTAGTAGAATAAGGATAAGATGAAGCCCCTGCACCAAAATCTACAACCTCAATAACATTTGGATTATGTATCAGTTTTTTTCTTATTGCTTCTACTTTATTATAATCAGAATATAAATGTTTATCCTCTAATACTTTTGTAATTAAATCAAAAACAAATGGAGAATGTATGCTGTATTTTGTTCTTGCAGAAAAATAATACTTTATATATCTTAATATGAATTTTATGGTTTTCATTTATATATTTTATCTTTTAATACGATAATTTAAAAAGTATTATTATATTATTTTGTTTTTTTTAGAAGATATTTAATGATAATATAAAAAATTATAAAATAATGACAAATGTAGTAAAATCAATAATGATTTTAATAAAAATTAAATATTAATTTGTTTTTGTCCAGAATGTCCATTTTCTGTGTTATGCAAAGCCTTATTTTTGACTTTTCTTATTAAACACTTATATTTTTATGTTATACTGTTATTTTAATGGCTAAGTGTTTTTATTGAAATGGTGGACTAATGAATAAATGATTGATTGGATGTTGTTTGAATGAATGAATGATTGATTGATTGGATGATTGGAAGCATTCTAAAAACTATATAAATAAATTACTGCTTATAATGTGTACTTTAGTTTAAATTCTTATTATGAGGCATTAAAAACGTAACAAATACTATTGAATTATTTGCATAAATTTAGGATTAAGATACATATTTTCAAAACAGAAAACCATTCAAATATAAAATTACAGTTGTTTTTTACTCAAACTCCCATACAGCACCGTTTTTTGTGTCTTTTACTTTTATTTTAAGTTTTGCAAGCTCATTTCTAATTTTATCAGAAGTTGTAAAATCCTTATTTATCCTTGCATCCTTACGTATGGAAAGTATCGTTTTCATAAGACCTTCAATCAGTTCATCATTATTTTGCGAAGTTTCTTCTTTTAATCCTAAAATATCAAAGACAAAGACATTAAATATTTTTTTTAATAATTTGATGTCAGGAGCAGAGATTGTTTCTTTTTTATCCTTAACAGAATTTATCATTTTAACTGCATCAAAAAGATGTGCTATGAGTACAGGACTGTTTAAATCGTCATTCAAAGCCTGATAACACATATCCTGAATTTTCATAACATCAAAAGAGGATTTTTCAGAAGGAGATAATTTGTCAAGAGTATAATAAGCATTAAGTAATTTTTTCAAGCCTTTTTCAGCAGATATTAAAGCATTGTTAGAGAAATCAAGAGGGCTGCGATAATGAGCTTTTAAAATAAAAAAACGGACTGTATTAGGACTGTATGCTTTGACAAGGAGTTTGTTTTTGCCTGAAAATAAATCATTTAAAGTAATGAAATTGTTAAGTGATTTACTCATTTTCTGTCCATTGATTGTAATCAAATTATTATGTATCCAGTATTTAACAGGTTCAGTTTTGTTAGCAGCAACGCATTGGGCTATTTCAGATTCATGATGAGGGAATATCAGGTCTATTCCTCCACCGTGAATATCAAAGCGTTCACCTAAATATTTAGTGCTCATAGTAGAACATTCCAGATGCCATCCTGGGAAACCCTCACTCCAGGGTGATGGCCAATGCATTATATGCCCTGATTGTGCTTTCTTCCATAAGGAAAAATCAAAATTATGTTTCTTCTCTTCTTGCTTTTGTAAAGTGCGAGTGTTAGCCCTTAAATCTTCTAAATTCCTTCCTGACAGCTTACCATAATCATAGACTTTGTTATATTTTTCAACATCAAAATATACAGAACCATTTACCTCATAAGCAAATCCATTATTAAGTATCTTTTTTATAATCTCTATTTGTTCAATAATATGACCTGAAGCTCTTGGTTCAATACTTGGACTTTTGGTATTTAATTGTTCCATATTCTTGTGAAAACTCTCAGTATAATATTGAACAATTTCCATTGGCTCAAGATTCTCTAATTTTGCTCTTTTTTCAATTTTATCTTCTCCTTCATCTGCATCATTTACTAAATGTCCTACATCAGTTATATTGCGTACATATCTCACTTTGTATCCCAGATGTTGTAAATATCTAAATATTAAATCAAAAGTTATTGCAGGACGAGCATGACCTAAGTGTGCATCACTGTAAACTGTTGGACCACACACGTACATACCCACATTAGGTGGATTTAAAGGTTCAAAAAGTTCTTTCTTGCGACTTAATGTATTGTATATGTATAATTTATTATTCATTATTGAGATGAGTTTTTATAATTATTTTATTTGAAACATATTAATTAATTGTTTGCAAAATTAATTAAAAATGTATTAATATTAGATTTTTTATAAATAGTCAGTTGTCTTATGTTATTGGAATTATAAAATTTAGAAATGGACTTTAGTAATGAATGCATTAATTATTATGAATGATATAAAAATATTCTGGCTAAATTTATGAAATTTTAATGTTTATCAAATAATTAATTTTTTTTTATTTCAATAGTAAAAGGATATTTCTTTTTGAGAGATAAATAAAAAAATCCGATTATTAATCGGATTTTTTTATAAAACTTAATCTTCACTTCCCCAATTATAATTGTAAAGACCTTTTTCTAGTCGTTTTTCTTTTTCTTCAGGAGTTAGTTTATCATATTTTGCTTTCTCTTGTTCATATTTTATTTTTTCTTCTTCTTCTTTTTTATTTTTTTCTTTAGTGTATCTCTCTGCTATTTTCTTTTTTAAGAAGTTAAAAGCGACAGAAGGGAACAACTCGAGTAATAATTCTTCTTTTTCATTTTTGGCAAGTCTTTCACCGCTAAATTCTTCCAAAAAAGGATTTTCTTGTTTCTCATAGCTTTCAGCTTCATAAGGGATTTCTTCTTTAAAACCTGTAATTTTTTTTCTAAACTCAGGGTCAATAGGTAAAGGAGTTTTTCCATAGGCGCCTCTGACAAGATTAACAAATTGAGTAGAGGTATTAGTATAATAAGGTTCTTTTTTATTTGCGTCGATGACACAGTTCACAGCCTGAACGCCAATAATCTGGCTTGAAGGTGTTACAAGAGGAGGACAGCCTGCATCAATTCTAACCATTGGTACAGTTTCTAAAACCGAAGGGAATAGATGTTCCATTTTCATCTGTTTCATCTGTGTAAGCATATTGGTGTACATACCCCCCGGTATTTCTGCTTTTCTAACCATCTCGTTTCCAGCCGGAAAATTAAAATATTTTTCAATTTCGTGTATCACTTTAAGCAATTCTTCTTCTTTATCTGCTTTAGCTAATTCAATAGCCTGGTCGAAAAGCTTATCAATATTTTCAGGAAGTTTATCTTTAGTGATATCAAATTCTATTGGAAATTGTTTGTAGCTGTCAAATTCTGCAATTTCCTCTCTGATAGTTTTTAACTCTTTGTTGATTTTAACAATAGCGTCAAAGTTAAGACCAGTATCCAGATTTAATTTATCGGCGAATATTTGAACTAATTCAACAGCAGGGGCAGCAGAGCCACCTGCAAAATTCATAATATTTGTATCAACAATATCAGCACCATTAATTACAGCCATTAAAACAGAAGCAAGTCCAAAGCCAGGAGTACAGTGAGTATGAAAGTCAACAGGAATTTTTAATTCATTTTTCATACTTCTTACAAGTTCCCCTGATTTTGAAGGAGGTATCAAGCCAGCCATATCTTTTATGGTTATCATATCAGCACCTAAAGATTCCATTTCTTTTGCCTTATCAACAAAATAGCTTGTAGTGAAAATATTTTTAGGAAGTTTTTTCCCTTTTAAAAGGGCTTTAAATTTTTGTTTTGCAGTAAATTTAGGGTCAATAGTGTAACAAACAGCACAGTCAGCTTTACCCCCACTCTCTTTAATGTATTTAATAGTTGACTTCATATTGTTAACATCATTGAGGCAGTCGAATATTCGCATAATATCAATACCCGATTTAACAGCATTTTTATTAAAACCTTCTATTACCTTATCAGGATAAGGATTATAACCAAAAAGATTTCTCCCTCTTGACAAAGCTGTTAATTTAGATGTATTTCCTATAGCTGCTTTTATTTTTTCGAGCCTATCCCAGGGATTCTCATTAAGAAAACGCATTACAGAGTCTGGCACTGCTCCACCCCAGACTTCCATTGCATAGAAATTTGCTCTTGTATAAAAAGGTAAAACTCTGTCAATTTGCTCTTGTCTAACCCTTGTGGCAAACAATGATTGCTGTCCATCTCTTAATGTTAAATCTCTTATTAATAATTTTTTTTTCATAAACCTTAATTGGAATTTTTATATATTGTATTTAATAACTTAAATAAAATTAAATTATTTTTTTTAAATTTTAAAATTAATGATTTTCTATAATCTTTT
>CAYNBX010000005.1:0-4786 GCA_964395505.1 uncultured Bacteroidales bacterium
TTTTATAACTTACTGTCCATCAATTTGTTGCAAATAAAGGGTCAGGAAATCTGAAATTTATTTTATAATTATATTGCTTTTTAAAAAAATATTTTTAATTTAGCTGTTAGTAATATATGTTGTTATATTATTATATGTTTTTATATATTAATAATTATTGATAATCATTTAAAAATCAAATATTAAGTCAAATTTTCAATATTTTCTTCAACTATCATAGATTAAAGAAAAACTTAATAAGCAAATATATTTACTAATTAAAAAATATTAAATGTGATTTTTTTGAAAATACTCTCTGTAATTACAGCACCAATTATAGCTGTAATATTTGTTTTATTAAAAAACAAATATGATAAAAATAAATATTCCTTATTATTAAAATGTTTCTTTGGGGGAATTTTCACTGTAGCCCTTGTGTTAATAGCGGAATATATTGCATCGTATTATGGACTTGATAATTTAAAAAGTTTCAGGCGTGTAATTTTTTATTCTTTTATCATTGTTGGTTTTAGTTCTGAATTTGCCAAATATCTTTTATTAAGATTTTATGCTTTTCCTAAAGATGAATTTAAAGGACCTTTAGACTCAATTATTTATTCTACAATGATTTCTTTGGGATTTGTAACAATTGGTAATATTTTATATGTTTTACAGTATGAAAATATTTCTTTATTATATGCTTTTACAGTTATCCCTGCAAATATGATTTTCGCAGTAATTATGGGTTACTTTGTTGGTTTGGCTAAAACCAGGAAAAACCTTTTTATTGATTCTATGACTGGTTTATTTATAGCTATTTTATTCCATGGACTTTTTAGTTTTTGCTTTTTAACACCTGATTATACATTATTATTATTGACATTTATTGGGTCATTTTTAATATCAGTTTTGTTACTTATTCAGGCAATAAGATTAAAATTAGCAAAAAATATTAGTGAATAAAAATAAACCGCTTTATTCTAATAGAATTTAAAAACAGCCTGGCTTCTTGAATTAATAGAATAGAATTCAGAAATCTTGACCTGATTTATGAAAATCAAGCAGTTATTGGCTTTTGCTTGTAAAATAGAATTGTCATATTTTTTTTGATTTGGAGTCGTAATTTTGTTCTTTTTTATTCATAATTATTTCATTTATTAATACAAATAAATATCTAATCGGCTAATTTAATTACTATTATAGGATATTTACTGTACATTAAAAATTTTGCAATTCTATCAAGAATATCATTCAGCCAAAATTTAACTACAATTAAAACTATAAAAGGTCAGAAGTTCTGAATTTTCGTTTTCCTGCAATTTTTTTTTGCTAACTCCATAAAAATATAACTTTCTCGCTGATTTACTATGCTTTATAAAAAACCTAATAAGTTGCTTAGTGGGCTATAGAGGAAGTTTGAGTTAAAGTTTTTCCTATTTTTTTAAGCTTTCGGTCAAAGGTATTTTAACTCCATTGTTATAAACAACAACAAATGCATCTTTAAAACCTTTATCAGCTAAAATGTAGCTGTAATCTACTGCCTGATTATATGTATTAAAAGACCCTGCTAAATATCTATACCAACCATTAGAATAATCTTCTTTTATAGGCTCATCAATTTTATAATCATAAGCTAATTTTTGAACATCAATTTTATTTCTTGAAGCAAGTATTTGAACTCTATATTCAATTCCTTTATATACTGATTGAGAAACATTAGCTTCAGAGACAATATTTGTATTTGATGTTCCAACTTTATGATTAGCATTTCCTTTATATAAGTTTGCAGTATTTTTGTTCCCTGTGATTATAAATTTACCTTCATTATAAACTGCTTCTTGTTCTGGGACTATATTATTTTTTTGGTTTATATTTTCTTCACCAGGTTTGTTCACATTCTTTGCCTTTTCAACTTTCTTAACAGGGAATACCTCATCAACAGCCGGGTATTCCATCAATTTAGGAGGTTCTATCTCTTCCTGGTTTCTTTTCTTTCTCCTATTGCGCGGCTTTTTACTTTTTCCTTTATTCTTTTCCTTATTCTTATTTTTTTCCCTTTTATATATATGAACATTATTGCGTACACCGAATTTATAAGTAATGCCAATAGAATTATATGAATACATATCATTATTAAGACGACCACCTTCTTTAGCATCTAAGATATCAGAATTTAAAATTCTCATTGAAGTTTCTAAATTAATACTTAAATTATCAATAATATTATAATTTAATCCAAGACAAATAGGCAAAACGAACTCAGTTGTTCTTTTATTTGGTCCTCTCCCTCCAAAGCCATTAGTTGCAATAACTTTATTTGTTCCTTGTTCCATCAGTTTTGTCTTCCAATTAGCCATACCAAGACCAACAGCAGTATAAAAATTTAGTTTCCTGTCATAATTATAGCCCCAAATTAAATTACTTAAATCAAAAGTTGAACTTATATTATACTCAAAAATATCTGAATTAAAATATAAATTCATCAAATTTTCTTCCACGCAACTATCTTTAGAACTTGTTAATTTCCCATTTAATAACTGGACTCTAAGACCAATAACAGGCGTAATCTGTTTAGAAAGAGTTATTCCATAAGCAAATTTTGTTTCATCTTTCAATTTTTCAAAAAAACTTTTATCACTTAAATTCCCATAATAATTAGTTCTTCCAATATTTGCATCTATCATCCATGAGTTATTAAAATATTCTTTTGTATCTTTCTTTGGTATCTGTGCTTTAATATAAAGACAGATAATAGAAAAAATAAATGTTAAAAATATTACCTTAAAAATATTACCTAAATTTCTTATCATATTGATTTATATAAAATTGTTATTAAAAATTTATATCAAGGCTTTGTACAATATTTCTTAATATATTTATAAGCATCATTAACTCCCAATTCAACAGCTTTATGCCAATCCTTACAAGCTCCTTCTTTGTCTTTCAAATAATATTTTGAAACTCCGCGATTACAATAAGATTTTGCCCAGACAGTAATTGCTTTAGGCTCCTTAGGTTTTAATCTTATAGCTTTACTATAATCTTCTATCGCTCCATAGTAGTTTCCAATTTTATGTTTAGCATTAGCCCTGTATGCATAAATTAAAAAATTACTATTTGGATTTCTATCTATTGCTTCGCTAAGGTCAGAAATAGCTTCATAGTAATCACCTGCACCATATTCAAAAGTTCCTAGCTTATAAAATCCAGAAAAATCTACAGGATTTTTTTCAGATACGCTTAATATACCTCCTACAAATTTTTTAAAATCTTCATATTTTACTTCATAATAAGATTTATGAAATAATTTTATCTGATTTTCAGGTCTTAAATAATTCTGATATATTGGTTTTTGAGGGAATGTTCTTATCAATTTAAATCTAATATACTTCTTATCATCACTCTTAATAGGGTAAACTGCTATAATCAAATTTGACGGACTGGGATTTCGAGAGTATATTGTTCTTCGGATATTAGTAGCCATTTCAGAAAAGTAACTTTTCGACTTATAATGAGAAATACTTCCACTTGTAATGACTTCCATATTAACAGCATTAGTTTTACCAAACTTAACAGGTTGAGGTAATATCTTACTTAGTTTTGAAGGCAGAAATACATAATAATTCAATGCTTCATAGCTGCTCCACCCTTGCTTGATCATAGGAAATTCATACTTTTCTTTTTTGTATTTTATAATTAAAATACCATAAGAATTATTATCAATAACAACTTCTCTTATCTCAATTACAGTGAAATTATCCTGACCTAATCTGCCAGATAATCCCTTGTTTTGCTCTGCACTAAAAAAAGGTATCTTATTTTTAGCACTAACCCAAGCACCATCATCCTGTAATGCCCATCCTTTTGCATTATTTATTTTCGACTTTACATCACTTATTATTGGTAAATCCTTTACAGGCCTTTCTAAATTTTGACAGAACACACTAAAACTACCAATAATTAATATAAAAATAATTACTATTTTTTTCATAAGAGCTTATAAAATTAAAGTATTTTTATTAAAATATATTTATAATTTATTAAACATTTTACTTTTTTTATTAACAATCAAATTATTTATTTACAATTATAATGTAAAATTAGTAATATTTTGTTTTGAATAACAGATTTTAAAATATTATACTTCCTTAAATCAAAAAAATATTAATTTAGCTTCAAAGATAATATTTTAGAATTAATTATATGCTCAAAAAACATTTTTCTAATACATTGATTGAAGCTGGTTGTGATGAAGCCGGGAGAGGTTGTCTGGCAGGTCCTGTTTTTGCTGCTGCTGTGATCTTAGCTCCTGACTTTGAAAACGAAATACTAAATGATTCTAAATTGTTAAACAAAAAACAAAGAAATTTGTTACGGCAAATCATCGAAGAGCAAGCTATTGACTGGGCAGTGGCAAGCATTGATAATAATAAAATAGATAAAATAAACATTTTAAATGCATCAATACTTGCAATGCATAAAGCCATAAATAAATTAAAAATAAAACCTCAATTATTGCTTATTGATGGAAACAGATTTAAAAAATATAAAAAAATACCTCACAAATGTATTGTCAAAGGAGATGGAAAATATCTTTCAATAGCAGCTGCTTCTGTTCTCGCCAAAACTCATAGAGACGAATTAATGGAAAAATTGCATTATAAATTTCCTGTTTATGATTGGAAAAACAATAAAGGTTACCCTACATTAAAACATAGAGAAGCTATTGATAAATTTGGAATAACTTGCTACCATAGAAAAAGTTTTAAATTAAAATCAAAAACTAAAATACCATAAAATTTATTGT
>CAYNBX010000005.1:4886-21138 GCA_964395505.1 uncultured Bacteroidales bacterium
CATAGAAAAAGTTTTAAATTAAAATCAAAAACTAAAATACCATAAAATTTATTGTCCTACTGTTATTTTAATTGCTAATGTGTTTTTATTGAAATGATTGAATGATTGGATGATTAAATGTATGATTGGATTATTGATTGCTTTGTCATCGAATGTTTTTTTATCATCGAATTAATCAAATTTAACGAATTGTTGGATGATTGTATTATTGGGTGATTGGGGCTCACTTAAAAAAGTTGGGGATAAGAAAAATATTTTTTTTATTTTCATAAGATTTTATTTTAAAATGAATACAATTTTTTTCAAATTCTGTCATTTGAAGTTTTATTTGCTTTTTAGCTTTGCCATTATCTTCCCCAACGCCCTGTTCTGCACCTCCGTCTTCTCAATTATCTCATCCAACTCTTTTTTTATTCTCAAACCGCGGGCTTTAAGTTCAGCTTTTCGGCTCTCTTTGGCTTTACCTTTTTTATTTTCTTTTGCAGACATAGAAACTTAATATGTTGGGTACGGTGACTTAATTTTTTTGCAAATCTAGTCTTATAAATCATGTTTTCCAAATTTTTGACCTTTATAAAATCTGTACAATAGCAAAAAACCATCTTTACTTTTTCTATACAAAAAGAGTGTAAGTGTTTGTTATGATGCTTACTAACGGTCTGTTTTTTTCTGTCTTTTATTTAACCCTGCATATTTATTAATTATTGATGTTATTTAGAAAAAACACTCAATAAGCAACACACAAGTAAGAAATGAAATTTTTAGTTTTATGAATTACAAACAATTATGCCTCAACTTTTATTTTGCTCATCCTTATCACTCTTGGGAGCGCGGTGCTAATGAAAACACTAAGGGTCTAATACGACAATATTTTAGAAAATAATTTACTTTAAAAATATTACACAACAACAGATTGACTATGTTTAACACAAATTAAACAACAGACCCAGAAAAAGATTAAATTTTTCTACACTTGTAGAATACTTTTATAAATTCACAAATTCAAAGTTTAACAAAAAAGTTGCATTTATAACTTGAATTCGGCTTTTAATACTTTTCTTTTTTGTAAATAACGCAAAGTTTAGAAAAACATATACCCTGTTTATTCACTTTAATTTTTCTGTTTTCTTGAATACCCAACATTGAACTCTGATATTTTATTATACAGGCATTCAATTCCTGTTATTTTTTCCCTTCCTGTGTTGAATGTAAATTGTTATTAACAAAATATTGTTAATTAATTTTTTAATAAATCTTAATAATATCTTCCATTTTATTATATTTTTGAAATAAATAAATCTCTAAATTAAAATTCATAAAAATGAGTTTATCAAAAAAACATATTATTCTAACTTCTATTTTAATTATTCTGCTCATTTTAACTTATGTTTTCTATTTACGAATAAAGCAGCATACATATCCACCAATAAAAGCTATCCCGGAAAATGCATCATTTATTTTAAAAGTAAACAATGCAAATAAATTATTGTCAAATTTATCCGGTTCCAACAATATGTGGAAAGAAATTAGTAAAATAAAATCTTTTAAAAAACTTAACAAACAAATCCATTTTTTAGATTCTATAACATCAAAAAATAATAATATTTCTGAAATAGTTAAAAATCATAATATTTATATTTCTGCTCATACTACTCAAGATGAGAAAATTGTTTTTTTATATCTGATTCAACTTCCAAATTTATACCAGAAATTGTTTATTCATAAATTCATAAAAAATATTTTTAAAAACAAATGCACAATAAACAGTTTGAATTACAATAATAAAACAAACATCAATTATGTGATAATTCCAGAAAAAGATAAAATTTTTTCTTATTCTATTTATAAAGGTGTTTTTATTGGCAGCTATAACGCAAACTTAGTTAAAAAGTCTATTGATCAGTTAAATTCTAAAACTTCGATAAATAATGACATCGCCTTTAAAAAAGTTTATTTGACTGAAGGCAAGAAAGTAAAAGCAAATATTTATATAAACTTTAAATATTTCTACAAAATTCTTTCAAATTATGCCCTTAAAAAACATATTAAAAACATTTATCTGCTTTCTGATTTTGCTCAATGGTCAGAACTTGATCTTAATCTAAAAAAAGATAAACTTTTTTTAAATGGTTATACTGTTGCTTCAGATACTAATAAATTGTTTTTAAACTTATTCCGCAACCAACCTTTTCATAAAAATAAATTAATAAGTATTTTCCCTTATAACACCTGTTTTTTTATAGATTTTGACTTTGAGGATTTTAATAATCTTTATAAAAACTATAAATCATTTTTAACGAAAAACAGCAGAATAAAACAATACAAACAAAAAATTAAAAGCTTAAATAAAAAATATGATAAAAACATTGAAAAAACTATTCTGCCTTGTATCGGTAATGAGATTGCATTAATTATTACAAAAACAAACTCCTTGAACATTAAAGACAATACTTTTGCTGTGTTTCAAACAAAAAATATCAAAAAGACAAAAAATTCGTTAAACAAACTTTCAAAAAAAACAAAAACAATCTATTATGGATATACCATAAAGCATATTGATATACCTTATTTGATGCCTTTATTTTTTGGACCCTTGTTTAATAAATTAGAAACAAACTATTACACAAATATTGATGAATATATAATTTTTGCTAATAGTGTTTCTTCATTGAAAGATTTTATTAATAATTATAAATCAGGGTATATACTTGATAAAAACAAATTTTACAAAAACTTTTCTGAAAACACATTTGATAAATCAAATATTTACTTATACTATAATTTCAGAAATTCTTTTAATATGTATAAAGAATTTTTAAATAAAGACTTTGCGTTTCAGGTAGATAGTAATTTTGAGAAAATTAAAAAATTTGATGCTCTATCAATACAATTTTCATTAAGTAATAAACAATTCTATACTAATTTATATTTAAAATACAATCCCTTTTATAAAGACCAAAGTAAATCAATATGGCAAACTTCTCTTGACGCAAACATTTATGGGAAACCTTATTTTGTGAAAAATCATAGAAACAAAAAACTGATGATAATTGTTTTTGATAACAAAAGAAATATGTATTTGATAAATAACCTGGCAAAAATTAAATGGAAAATTCCTATTAAAGAAAATGTCAAGAGCAAAATTTATCAGGTTGATTATTACAAAAACGGCAAAATTCAATATCTTTTCAATACAGAAAATTACTTATATTTGATTGATATCAATGGTAATAATGTTGCTAATTATCCGATAAAACTTAAAACAAAAGCAAATAATGGAATTTCAGTTTTTGATTATAACAAAAATAAGGATTATAGAATTCTTATTGCAGAAAATGACAATAAAATATATAATTACAATATAAAAGGCAAACTCGTTAAAGGGTGGAAAATTCCAAAAGTAAAGGCTAAGGTTACAGTCACAATCCAACATCTATTTGCAAATAATAAAGACTATATAATCATACCAGAAAATAATGGCAATGTTATCATTACTGACAGAAGAGGCAGGACAAAGATAAAAATCATAAAATCCTTTACCAATTCATTGAATTCTAATTTTTATGTTAACAAAACAAATAGCAAAGGATGTTTACTCACTACTGATAAAAATGGAAAAATAATTTATATATCTAAAAAAGGGAAAATAAGCAGTACGATTTTTAATAAATTTTCTGAAAACCATTACTTTATATATGCTGATTTTGATAATAATAATTCTAAAGATTTTATTTATTTAGATAAAAATAAATTGTATGTATATAATAAGTTCAAAAAGCTTATTTATTACTATGAGTTTAAAACCCCGATAAAATCAAAACCAATATTTAAGCATATAAATTCAAAAGAAAAAATTATCGGAGTAGTTTCAAAAGAAACAAAAAGGATATATTTATTTAATCATAATGGATTAATCAGAACAAGCACAAATTTTGTTGGAGAAACACCTTTTATTATAGGCAGATTAAATAATAAGAAACAATTGAATCTTATTACTGGCTCAGGTGAAACTCTTTATAATTATTTAATTGAGTGATTTTGTATCAGTTTCAAACTTATCTTTTTAACAATTTTATAGTTTTTCTAAATTTCTTATCAATAAAACTAATAAAATATATGCCATCAGGATAATCAGATAAATCAATTAAGATATTATTAAGCCCTTTATTAATAAGCTTATTGGTTTTAATTATTTGTTTTGCGTCTGTATTGCTAATAGAAATCAAACAATTAATTTTTTCTTTTGAATAAATCTGAATATTAAAAAAGCCATTTCTTGACGGATTAGGATAAACATTTATTAATTTTTGAAATGAATATTTTGAAGATTCAAATCCAAGATAAATAGAATCATATCTTAGCTTAGCAGGTATATTCCCGGTATTTATAATATTTGGAATACCTATTGACGGCCATTCAGAAGGAATGTTCCAAAAACCAGGTTTTGATAAAAGATAATAGGATGAATCAGGAAGAGAGTCAGTATTAGAAGGTATAATAATTCCTTTTATGTTATTTCCATATTCGAAATGATTTGCCCCTGTCAAAACATATTGTCCATAAAGGAAATTCATATCTGTTACTTCATTACCAACAAAATTCTGGCTGTCAGTTTCCATATTTTGATTCGTGGTCATAATAATGCCGTAAAGTTCTGCTCTATTTCTGAAAAAAGTATTAAATGGTCCTGAAGGTCCCCAATAATGGTCAATAATAATATTTTGAACAATATTTCCCTCAAACAAATTTGTAAATGCATAATGACCATGCAAAGAGATATCACCTGAGAAATCATGTATTTCTTCAGATCTATAAGGCTCAATAGAATAATTATATCCAAAAACATTCCCATTAGCCCCAGTTTTAATCATCATCGCATGCCTTAAGTGTTTAAAAATATTATCTTCAACCAAGCATTCTCCTGTATGATGACTTAATGTTACTCCATATCCTCTTGTAGCTGTTCCATCATAAGTAAAAGCATCATGAAAATAACATTCGGTAATTTCAACTTGTGTACTTTTACTAAGCATAATATGACTTCCGACACTTTTGTCACTTTCAACACCTTTTACCCAACATTGTGCAGCAAAATCAAAATAAATATTTGAGCCTCCGCCTTCTTCAGGACAATCTAATCTTTTAATTTTTAGATTTTCAATACCTACATTAAATTTCGGTTCAACTTTTCTAATTTCAGGATTTAAAGCCTCATCATAATCTATTCTCAATGGATTTTCAAGAAAAAGTGTATCTGCTGAAATATTTTTAATTTTCACTATTTGTCCAACAGAATATTCCGCCCAACTTGCAGGATTTATATCCCAATCTCCATTTTCCTGACGAATCTCTGCATAATTACCTTGTGTAAATTGTGAGGTATCAGCAACAATGATACTTAACGAACCTTTTGTAAAGCCTGAAGTAATTCCTGTAAAAGAAGATGCTTGAGCTTTTGAAACATTAATGCAATTTATTGCTGAACCATTTAAATCAAATTCTAAAATTGTCGAATCCGGAGTTTTACCTCTTATGATAATGCTGTCAGGAAGATTAATAGCTGAATTTATTAAATAATCACCTGCAGGAAAATAAATAACTCCCATATTGCCTTGCAAAGAATTAATTGCACCAACTATTGATTGATAATTATCAGTTGTCCCGTTTCCAACAGCACCAAAATTTGTTACGTCAACTATTAATGAAGGATTAGGAATATCTCCCTGATAACCAGCAGCACTCCAATTTACTCTTTTGGATTCAGGAATAACCTTTGCATTTACACTAAAAGAAATTATTATTAAAAATATTATTGCTCTGATTTTCATAAAATAATTGTATGCTGTTCTTTAATAATTAAAACTTATATGTCAATTAAAAAGAATTAATACAAATTTAATAATTTTTTTTTTATAATACTCTTTAAATTTAATAAAAAAAACTATATTTGTATTTTACATAGTATAAATTTTAAATTTATCCTCATATCATTGAAAATTCCATAAAAAATGAAAAATAAAAACATACCTATCTTTTTAATCACAACTGCAATATTTATCTTAATCTTTTTAACACAATCGTGCAAAAAAGACTTAAACTTAAACAAAGTTGTTAATCCTCAATGGAAACCATATATTGTTTTTCCTCTGGTAAAAACCAAATTAACTTTATATAATTTGCTTAAACCTGATTCTAATTTGATTTTTAAACCTGACAGTTCAATAAAAGTTATTTATAGCAATTCATTGAATTCTATTGTTGCTGGCGATATAGTAAAAATACCAGATCAGAATTCAGATTCCGAGGAATTTCATTTAGGAGAAATTAAGATTAAGGATTTCTCTTTCAACAGTAATGTAAATTTAGATACATTAAAAAAATATTTTTCTCAGGAGGTTCAAGATAGCATAAATGCAAATGCAGGGGATTCCTCTATTTTCCCAGCACTACAATTAATAAATCCATATAATTTTAACATACTGCCTATTGATGAATATAATACTCTTACATTTTCTCAGGGTTACTTAATATTTTCAATTACTGACAGCCTCCCTGTTGCTCTTAATAATATTAAAATATATTTAAAAAATACAAGCGATAATTCAATAATAGACTCACTTAATATTCCAACAATTGAACCTTCCTCAACAAAAACAGACTCAATTAATTTAAGCGGCACCACAATGTCAAATGATTTAACTGCTGAAATGACTAATTTAAGTTCACCAGGAAGTTATCCGGATTCAGTATTAATCAATTTAGATAACCGTATTTATATCTCAGCACATTCTCACAATGTTAAAGTCATATCAGGAGAAGCGAAGATCCCCAGCCAAATCCTTTATTCTGAAACACATAATATTACTTTTGATGTTAAAGATTCTGCTCAACTAAAACATATCAATTTTTCTTTTGCAAAAATCAATTATTCTATTCAATCTGACATTCAAACAAGCTTTGATATTAAACTAAAACTTCTATCTTCAAATATTAATGGAAGTATTCCTATTAACATTTTTAAATTAAATCCTAATGATTCATCATCAAAAACATGGGATTTATCCGGAATAAACATCGATTTAACAACAGACTCTTTAATACCTTACAATACAATACCAGTTGAGTATGAGCTTAGTATTGATTCATCTGAAACAATAATTCCTTTTGATTCATCAAATTTTGTATCAATAAACTCTATTCTTAACAATTTAACTTTTTCATTTATTGATGGTTATTTTGGCAAAAAAAATATTGATATTGACCCTGATTCAATAGATTTTAATATTGACTTTTTACAAAAAATTCAAGGAGGATTAATCCTTGATAATCCCAAGATTAAGCTTTCATACACAAATTCTATAGGAATACCTCTTGCAGCAAAATTTGACTTTACGGGAAAATCAATATCTGGCAATACAGAAAATTTAAACAAAGACACTATTTACTTTAATTATCCAACACAATCAGGCGATATAATAAACGATAGTGTTATTATAGATAAAAACAACTCAAATATTGTAAACTTAATATCTATTTCTCCTAATTCAATTTACTATTCTGGCTCTGCAGCAATAAATACTTTTGGCAGTCCTGATAATTTTATTGCTGATACAAGTAAAATAAATATTGGATTTGATATTGACCTGCCTCTGGTATTATCAATTAGCAATTTAATTTTTCAAGACACAATGGATATGAAATACAATGGTGATGATTTTGATAATTTTGATTCTGTATTTATTTACATTAATGCTATTAATGGCTTCCCTCTTAAAACAAATCTTAATCTTATAGTGTTAGATTCTTTAACTTCACAGCCTTTAGATACTATTATTGCAAATACATTAGAACCAGCCACTATTGATGAACAAGGCAAAGTTGTTGAACCAAAAGAAAATAATCTCACTATACAATTAAATAAGAAAACTTTTGATAATATTACATCATCAGATAGGATGATAATAAGAGCAAAAATGAGCACACCAAACAATGAACAGGGCAAAGCCGTTACTATATATACTTATCACTCAATAAATGTTAACATAGGCATTAAAGTTAAAATCCATAATTAATTAAAAATGAAAATAATAACAATAATTTTATTGATAATTTTATCATCAATATTAGATACTGCAGCTCAACAGAATTTTACATTGTATAATTTTGATGCTGTTCCTCAAACTGTATTTACTAATCCAGCAATAATACCAAGAGCAAGATTAACTATTGGAATTCCAATTATTACTTCTATTCATATAAGTTCCTGTAATAGTGCTTTTAAACCTGACGACCTTTTAAGAGAAAGACCTCAGGATGACTCCTTAAATTTTGACATAGATAATGTGATTGCCAAATTAACAGATGACAATTTTATCTCTACTGACTTATCAACAGAAATTATATTTGTTGGTTTTAAATTAAAAAAAGGATATTTATCATTTGGTGTTAACCATAATTTGGATTTAAGATTTGATTATCCAGCAGACTTAATAAAATATCTATGGCACGGCAATGGTTATTTTCTTGAAAAAAATGCAGACTTTAGTAATACAAATCTTGAAATTAATCATTATCTATCCTATCATATAGGCTATTCATATCCTATAAATGATAAACTAACTATTGGTTCAAGAATTAAATTCTTAAATGGAATGGCAAACATTAGTGTTGAAAGAATGTCTGTTTCAATGTTTACAACAACAAACCCACAAACTTCTTATACTTTTCGGGGCAATTCTGATATTAAAATTAATACTTCAGGTTTTTATGACGATGAGTATTATAAAGACAAAGATTATATTATCGGTGAAGAAAATAATTTTGACTTAAACAATTATATCTTTGGCAAAAAAAATAATGGCTTTGCATTTGACTTTGGAGCAAATTACAAAATCAACGATAAGTTTAATATTTCAGCAAGCATTGTTGATTTAGGTTTTATTAACTGGAAATCAAATGTTAAAAACTTTACAAGCAAAAATTCTACCTTTAATTTCGATGGAATTTATTTTGATGAAAACAACGACAGTACCGACTTTTTCAATGCATATTTAGATACTTTATCTGATATTTTTGAAATTAATAAAACTTATAACAAATACAAAACAAATCTGCATACAAGATATTATTTAAACGGTAATTATGTTTTCGACAGTACAAACAGCATAGGATTGCTTTTGTATGGAAGAAGCATTCATAATAAATTAGAACCTGCAATCGGCTTAAATTATAACAGAAGATTAGGAAAAGCTGTTGATGTTAAATTATCATATTCAATATACAATAATATGTTTGATATTATTGGCTTAGGTTTTTCAGCTAATATAGGACCTATACAAACTTACTTAATAGAAGATGATGTGTTGATGTTGTTTAAAGGATATAACATAAATCGCTTTAATATTAGATTTGGAATTAATGTTTCTTTATGGAAAAAAAGAAAGATAAAACCTGCTGAAACAAATGAAGAATCTTATGAGCCTGAACAACAAGATAATATTTATCAATAAATAAACAGTTTTTTGATTCCTTTTCTAATATGTTTACAATTTTGTAGTTTTTTGATTTACAATTGAATATATTTTTAGTATTTAGAAATTAGTCCCGAATACTCAGGACTAATTTCTTTTTGGTCACAGCCTTCCCCGACACTTCCGGGGATGTTTTACGGTTTTACTTTCCTTAACCATAATTTTTGGCCAATATATGGCTCAGAACCTCTTGCCATCTTATTCTTCTTATATAATTGTTTTAATTTAATACCATACAATTGCGAAATATAATACATTGTTTCATTGGGTTTAACAATATGAAATTCAACTTTTGCTTTTCTTCGTTTAGCATGTAAATAAATTATCTGACCTTTCATTATATGAGGGCTTTTCTTGAGATCATTATATCTACAAACCTTCCGGGAAGGAATATCAAAATCTTCAGCAATTTTGTCAAAAGTATCTCCTTCCCTGGCTATGATATATTTAATGCCGTTATTTTTAAATATCTTTCTATTATTTTCTCCTATCGAAATAGGGCTAAAATCTTCTTCGTCAGGTAAAATATATTTGATTTTCTGTCTATTTGTTTTTGAAGATTTATTTAAAGCAAATTGTGTTTTTGTATATTGTTTATCTAATTCATATAAATCATTATTTTCAATAATTTTAATAAGCATTTCAGCATAATGATGATTTGTTGAATAACCCGATTTCCTAAGACCATAAGCCCATGACTTATAATCATTTATATCATAATTAAAAAGAAAAGCATATCTTTTGCGTTGACTCAAAAATAATGAATGATCTTCATAAGATTCTTCCGAATTTTTATACCTGCGAAAACACTCATGCCTTTTATCATCCCTCATATAATAAGTTTTTCCTTCCCAATCCTTATGACACTTTATACCAAAATGATTATTTGCTTTCCTTGCCAATTTGCTATTTCCATCAGCTGATTCTAATATACCTTGTGATAATATTATGCTTGCTGGTATGCCATATTTCATCATCTCCCTTATTGCTATATCTTTATATTTTTCAATATATTGTTTTCTTGTTAACCTTCTTCTAATTATTTGACTATATAAATCCGTGCTATTCCCAATAAAAATCAATGAAAAAACAAAAAATATATAAAAAAATATTCTTCTCATATTATCTTTTTTATACAATAATTATAATTTTGACAAATATATCAATTTTGTTATAATAGAAATATTTCATTTTCTTTTTATTAAATAAACCTTGATTTTGCATACTTCTAATAAAATAAACAAAAAATCATTTTAACTTATAACAAATCAGAGTATAATAAAAATATCGTAGCTCGATTTTAAGCTGAGTTTTATAAAATTTTTATCCCTTTCATTTGAAAAAAAAATCATACAAATTATGTTATCTATCTTTTCCAAAGTACAAAATCTTATAATAGATTATCTAAAAACAAGAAAAGCTGCTTTTAAAAGCAGCTTTTCTTGATATGCAATTTCTAATAAATTTTTATCTTTCATTCCCATTAATATAATCATTAAGCTCATCAATAGTAGATTCATATTCAAAAGCATCATTTAATTTATAATAATTGCCTATATCATAAGTATGTCCATAAGCATATTTGGCAAGTTCAAGGCGAGTATCTTCAAAAGAAAAAAGTAACATTATTTCCTTAACTTGAGAACAAAGCAAACAATTTGAATTAATAACTTGTTTTGCTATTTTAATTTTGCTGTCTTCAAATGATTTTGAAACTATTGATTGTTTTACTAATTCAAATTCTTGAGGAGACATAGGATAAGCACATCCTATTGGACCATTATACCCTGGCATAACATAAGCTGATTGTGGCTGTTGAACATTACGGTTTTGATAAACGCTCTGCGTAGTTGTGGCATTTGTTTGTAGTTCCGTATTAGGATTATTCCCATTTGCATTGATGTTCATATTTACATTAACACCTGTTTGAGGATTTATATTAGTCTGATTATTTGTAGTAATTGTTTGCGAATGTGTAACAGTTGTATATGATGTAGAAGGTTGTTGCAAGGCATTGAACACAACTACAGTCTGTCCTGTATTTTGTGGCAATGCCTGTGCTATTGGAACTTCATTCATCCATCTTATCACATATTTTCCTTTTTCATTCCTTTTTATTACAAAAGTCGTTTCAGTTCCTTGATTAAAGATAATATTCTTATCTATTTCTCCAAGATTTCTATCCTTAAAAATGATTTTTGCCTTATAATTACGTGCAATAAGACCTGTTACCTTTACATTTGTTTCAGGCTCGGGGTTTTGCTGAATACCATTAAGAATTAATGTAAAGCCCTCACCCTGTTCTGTGAAAAATACCAAATTTGTCTTTTGTGCAAATACTGTTGATATTCCTATAAAAATTACGATTAAAAATAAATAAACTATTTTCATAATTTAAAGTAAATTAATTTGTAAAAATTATTAATAATTAAAATTTATTGATACAGCAAATATAATAAATATTTGTATGTTTGCCTGCAAAATATTTACTATTTAAAACTATACAAATTCTAAAAAAGTATTTATAAACTTTAATTTATTTAATACCTTAAATCCGCAAATTACTTTGTAGCGAAAAGTTGAAATATGCATCAGTGTTGGCGAAGAGCATCGCAAGCATAGCCCTTATCACGAAGAGAAGGTCTGAGCAAGCATTACCAACAATGTCATTAGGTTCGGCTTTTGCATAAGATTTAGTTTGCCAATATAAGTTAATATTAAAATTGTATAAATCTATGAATAATATTGTGGGAATCAGGCATGAAGACAAATACAAACAAGAACGAAGAGTTGCTTTAACGCCAAAACATGTTGAAAAATTAGTAAAAGACCAAAAACTTAAAGTCCTTGTTCAGTCTTCTGGCAAAAGGATTTTTAAAGACAAAGAATACGAAAAAGCTGGAGCTATTATATCAGATAGCTTAAAAAAATGTCCTGTTATTTTTGGTGTAAAAGAAATACCCATTTCATCTCTTGAACCGGATAAGACTTATGTAATATTTTCACACGTCATAAAAG
Source organism: uncultured Bacteroidales bacterium (assembly GCA_964395505.1). GTDB lineage: Bacteria > Bacteroidota > Bacteroidia > Bacteroidales > AUK083 > AUK083. The sequence goes on from CAYNBX010000005.1 coordinate 17,435, forward strand.
GTCAAAAGTATAATATGCCAATGCTAAAAAAGATGATGGAATTAAAAAGCAATCTTATAGATTATGAAAAAATTGTAGATGAGCAAGGAAGAAGGCTTATTTTCTTTGGTAAGTTCGCAGGTTTGGCAGGAATGATAAATTCATTGTGGGCATTAGGCTTACGTTTAAAATATAAGGGCTATGATACACCATTCCTTAAAATAAAACAGGCACATTTATATGATTCTCTTGAACAAGCAAAAAAAACCATTTCAGAAGTAGGACAGGAAATTGCAGAAAAAGGGCTTCCAAAAGACTTAACACCTTTTGTAATTGGTTTTACAGGTTATGGAAATGTATCAGGTGGAGCACAGGAAATCTGCAACTTATTAGCTTCAAAAGAAATTTTGCCAGATGAACTATTAGAACTACAAAATAAAACCCACCTGCCTGATAATATTATTTATAAAGTTGTTTTTAAAGAAGAACATTTATTTCAGCCTAAAGATAAAAATCAAAAATTTGAGCTTCAAGATTATTATGACAATCCTCAAAAATATAAAAATCAATTTGAAAAATACATTCCTATTCTGAACCTTTTGATAAATTGTATTTACTGGACTGAAAAATATCCTAAAATTATCACACAGGATTACTTAGAGAAGCTCTTTTCAAAAGGAGTTCCAAAACTCACAATAATTGGTGATATAAGTTGTGATATTAATGGCTCAATTGGAAGTACTGTTAGGGCTTCAGAAATTGATAATCCTATTTACGTTTATAATCCTTTTACAAGAAATATTAAATCAGGTTACAAAGGCGAAGGTTTGCTTATGATGACAGTGGATATTCTACCAAGCGAATTACCGGCCGAGTCATCAATATCTTTTGGCAATGCCTTGTTTAAATATGTCAAACCAATAGTTAATGCTGATTATAATGTTGATTTTGAAAAAGTAAAATTGCCAAATACTATTAAAAAGGCTATGATACTGCACAAAGGAAATCTAACGCCTGATTATCAATATATCTCTCAATATTTAAAATAAAAAAATATTTTAAGATTTGAATAATAGATCAAACATTTTAGAAAAATACTTTTTAAATGAAATATTTATATTTTAGCAAAAAAATAAATAATTAAATTTTAATATTTATGAAAATGAAGAAAGTGTTAATTCTCGGTGCTGGAATGGTAGTAAAACCAATAGTTCAGTATTTATTAAAAAATGACATTCAAGTAACTATAGCAACTCGAACAAAATCAAAAGCTGATGCAATGATAGCTGGTTTCCAAAACGGTAAATCTTTAGCATGGACAGTTGATGACCAGGATACTTTAGATAAATTAATTGCTGAACACGATTTAACAGTAAGTTTGTTACCTTATACATATCATGTTATGGTAGCCAAACATTGCATTAAGAATAAGAAAAATATGGTTACAACTTCTTATGTTAAACCTGAAATGTTAGCTCTTGATAAAGAAGCAAAACAAGCAGGTGTGATTATTCTTAATGAAACAGGTTTGGACCCTGGTATTGACCATATGTCTGCTATGAGAATCATTGATAAAGTTCACAAAAAGGGTGGTACAATTGAAGAGTTTTACTCATTATGCGGTGCCTTACCTGCTCCTGAAGCTGCTACTAATCCTTTTAAATATAAATTTTCATGGAGCCCTAAAGGCGTTGTAATGGCTGGAAATAATGATGCTAAATATCTGAAACATGGCAAAGTTGTTGAAGTACCTACACAAGATTTATTTAAAGATACTTTTACTGTTGATTTTCCTGGAGTTGGCGAACTGGATGTTTATCCAAACCGTGATTCTATGGAATATATCGATATTTATGGAATACCTGAAGTTAAAACTATGTTTAGAGGTACTTTCAGATATAAAGGCTGGTGCGAGACTCTTGATGCTATCAAAGCTCTTAATCTTATTTCTTATGATAAATTAAACCTTAAAGGAAAAACTTATGCTGATATGGTTGCAATGTTAATAGGTACTAAAAATTCAGATAATATTAAACAAAAAGTTGCAGACCATCTTAATATTGATGTTAATTCTTATGCTTTAAATGCTATTGAATGGTTAGGCTTGTTTGATGATAAACCAATAAATCGCAAAGAAGATTCCTCTTTTGAAGTTACTTCTGATTTAATGATTGATAAAATGACTCTGGGAAAAGATGAACGTGATATGGTTATTTTACAACATACTTTCCTGGCAAGTTTTACTGATGGCAAAAAAGAAGTCATAAAATCAAGAATGCTCGACTTTGGAACCTTAAGTACTGATACTTCTATTGCAAGAACTGTTGCCTTGCCTGCTGCAATGGCTGTTAAAATGATACTTGAAGGGAAAATCAATGTTAAAGGCGTTTTCAGACCTGTAACCCCCGAAATTTATAATCCTATTCTCAATGGACTGGAAACACTGAATATTACAATGAAAGAAGAATGGGGTTTGCCCTTAAGTGAAAACATAAAGTGATTTTTTACTAGTTTTCTCTCAATATTTAGATATGACTAATTTCATATCATTAAATAAATTGAATATTCTTTTATTAAGTTTGTTTTTTCATGGCTAAAAGACATCTCTTTTATTGAGGTGTCTTTTTTTTATTAAAAAACATAATTAATTTTGTGAATTAAAAATAAAATAAAAATTATGACTAAATATGGTAAATGGATAGGAGGAGGTTTAGGATGGGCACTTGGTGGTCCCATTGGTGCAATATTAGGTTTTGTCTTTGGTGCTATGTATGACAGCATGCAAAGTGGACAATATGAATACAAAATCCCTTATGCTGGACAACAAACTTACCAAAGAACCCAGACAGGAGATTTTAGCGTAAGTCTGCTGATATTATCTGCTGCTGTGATGAAAGCTGATGGCAGAGTTACAAAATCAGAACTAAACTATGTTAAAAGTTTTTTTATTCAACAGTTTGGTGTTGAACAAACAAATAAAAAAATGCTCCTTTTAAGAGAAATCTTAAAGCAAAATATTAATGTTCAAGATGTCTCTTTGCAGATTCGACAATATATGGAATACTCATCAAAGCTGCAGTTATTACATTATCTCTTCGGCATATCTTCTGCTGATGGACAAATCCATCCAAAAGAAGTTGATATAATAGGCGTAATTAGCAATTATATTGGAGTAAGAACTTTAGATTATGATTCCATTAAGGCAATGTTTGTAAAAGATATGGATAGTGCTTACACAATCCTCGGAATATCTCCAAATGCTTCTGATGATGAAGTTAAAAAAGCTTATCATAAAATGGCTGTAAAATACCATCCTGATAAAGTAAGTCATTTAGGTCATGAAATTCAAGAGGCAGCCAAAGAAAAATTCCAGAAATTAAATGCAGCTTATGAAGTAATAAAAAAACAAAGAGGTATGAATTGACAAATAGAATGCATTTTAGCTAAAAGATATAAAGTTAAATATCAAACAAGAACCAAAAAATGCCTATTACCTTTAATTAGTGTCGGTCTATAAAGTCGGTGTTTGATTCAGAATGTTCAAGTTCGAGGCTTGCGAAGTCTTTAAAATCAGGGAGTTTACTTTTGTAAATAACTGTTTTAAAGACAAGTTTACCCCGTAGCGAAGTTTACCCGGTAGGGAGGAACGACCGTACTGTGGCGTACCGGGGCATAACAAAGAAATCGGACATTATGGACAAACACCAATTAAATTATTTCACTTT
>CAYNBX010000006.1:0-20689 GCA_964395505.1 uncultured Bacteroidales bacterium
AATTTTCTTACATTTGGTTTAATATTTGATTTTGATTTATATGACTGAATATTAATTGTTTATATAATTAATATTTGATTTTTGCAATATCTATTTGACAGATTTAAAAAAATTTGTTAGCCTGGGTTAAAGAAACCGAATATAAACTTTTAAATTTATATTTTTGTAAAATCTATTTAAATAAATAAAACGTATTAAAAAATGTATAAGAATTCGAATGGAAAGTATAATATGAATAAGAATGAACCCAAGAAATCACAAAACTTCATTCAAAATATTATAGAAGAAGATATTAAGAATAACAAAAATAATGGTAGAGTTCAAACACGTTTTCCACCGGAACCTAATGGTTATCTACATATTGGACATGCGAAATCTATATGTCTTAATTTTGGTATAGCTGAAAAATATGGAGGCCTTTGCAACTTGAGATTTGATGACACAAATCCAAACAAAGAAGATGTTGAATATGTTGATTCAATCAAAGAAGATGTAAGATGGCTTGGTTTTGATTGGGATGACCGTATGTTCTATGCTTCTGATTATTTTGAAAAATTATATCAATATGCCATACAACTAATAAAACTTGGCAAGGCTTATGTTTGTGACTTAAGTGCAGAAGAAATTGGCAAGTATCGCGGTACTCCAACAAGACCGGGTAAAGAAAGTCCTTATAGATATCGTTCAGTTGAAGAAAATTTAGATTTGTTCAAAAGAATGCGTGCAGGAGAATTTGAAGACGGTTCTCATATACTTAGAGCTAAAATTGATATGTCATCACCAAATATGCAAATGCGTGACCCTGCAATTTATCGTATCAGAAGAATGACACATCACAGAACAGGCGACAAGTGGTGTATCTATCCTATGTATGATTTTGCTCACTGTCTATCTGATTCCATTGAGGGTATTACACATTCAATTTGTACTCTTGAATTTGAAGTTCATAGACCATTATATGATTGGTTTCTTGATGCCTTGAATGTACATCATCCACAACAAATAGAATTTGCTCGTCTTAATCTTAGTTATACGGTTATGAGCAAGAGAAAATTAATGGAATTAGTAGAAGGTGGATATGTAAACGGATGGGACGACCCAAGAATGCCAACAATATCAGGATTAAAAAGACGAGGATATACCCCCGAATCAATTATAAACTTTGCAGACCGTATTGGAGTTGCCAAAAGAGATGGCATAATTGATGTTGCTTTGTTAGAACATAGTGTACGTGAAGATTTAAACAAAAAGGCTCCTCGAGTAATGGCTGTTTTAAATCCAATAAAAGTAATAATAAATAACTATCCTGATGATAAAACAGAAGACTTAGAGGCTGTCAATAACCCGGAAGATCCAACTATGGGAAAAAGAAAAATTTCTTTTTCTCGTACAATTTATATTGAAAAAGAAGACTTTATGGAAAATCCTCCAAAAAAATATTTTCGTTTATCTAAAGGTAAAGAAGTTCGTCTTAGATATGCTTATTTTATTAAGTGCATTGATGTTATCAAAGATAAGAAAACAGGCGAGATAAAAGAGCTGCATTGTACTTACGACCCTGAATCAAAGGGAGGGAAATCCCCTGATGGCCGTAAGGTTAAAGGAACTATTCATTGGGTTTCAGCTAAACATTCTATTAAAGCTGAAGTACGTTTATACGATCGCCTTTTCAATGAAGAAGACCCATTGAGACAAAAAGATGATTTTAAAAATTATTTAAATCTTAATTCTGTGAAAATATTAAAACATTGTTTTGTTGAAACAAGTTTAGAAAATGCTAAAATCGGAGATAAATATCAATTTGAAAGACTTGGTTATTTTTGTGTAGATCCTGATTCTTCTGATAAAAAATTGATATTTAATAGAACTGTTTCTTTACGTGATTCTTGGGCTAAAATTGTAAAAAAACAAAAAACAAAAGAACATAATTAAAATTATTTTTATTTTTGCAGTAAAATTTGTCCGATGGTGTAATTGGCAACACAACTGATTCTGGTTCAGTAGAGTCCAGGTTCGAGCCCTGGTCGGACAGCTTTTATAATTTTTTAATATCCTCAGTACTAAGCATTAGACAGACTTTTTCAATTTTTCCTCCTAAGGGTGGATTAATCTTTGATATCTTAACTTTAGCTCTATTTATTAAAGGATAATTATTACAAACAGAAACAAGAATTCTTCTTGCTACATTTTCAAGTAAATTAGATTTAATACTCATTTCTTTTTTGATAAGAGAATATACTGATTGATAGTTTATTGTGTTTTTTAAATTATCGGTTTTTTCTGCTTCTGTTGTATCAGTCTCAAAATAAAAATCTATAATGAACTTAGTCCCTATTAACTGCTCTTCTTTAAAACAGCCGTGATGTGAATAAAACTCCATTCCTTCTAATGAAATCAAAGACATAATTAATTTATTGAAAAGTTCTTGCTATAAAATTTTAATTCTATTTTTTGATAATATTTTGCAAACCTGCTTCTATCCTTTTTAACACTTCATTTTTACCCAACAGCTCTATTATTTCAAAGATTCCAGGCCCTATATTTGTCCCTGTTAAAGCCAATCGTAAAGCAATCATTAATTGTCCTGTTCGTAATTTATTTTCTTCTATAAATTTTTTGGTAACTTTTTCGATATTTTCTGAACTGAAATCGTCAATCTTTTGAAGAACTTTTTTTAGTTCACTTAAGATAACAGGAGTGTCTTGTTTCCAATTCTTTTTTACAACTTTGGGGTTGTAATTAATTGGTGATTGAAATAAATAATAAAATTTATCCCAGAATTCAGAAATAAAATTTGATCTTTCTTTCACAATACCACAAGCCTTTGAAACATATTCATCGGAAAAATGTAATCCTTTCTCCTGTAATGTTGGTTGGAATAATAAAGCAAGTTCCTGATTACTTTTAGTCTTTAAATATTGATGATTAAACCATTTTGCTTTATCGGGATTAAATTTTGAACCTGATTTACCAACATGTTCTATTGAAAATTCATGTATTAATTGATCCATTGAAAATATTTCTTGATTAGTATTTCCTGGATTCCAACCTAACAGAGCAAGCATATTAATAAGTGCCTCAGGGAAATAACCTGCTTCACGATAACCTGATGAAACTTCATTTGTTTTAGGGTCAACCCATTTAAGTGGATAAACAGGAAAACCTAATTTATCTGCATCACGTTTGCTTAATTTCCCTTTGCCACTTGGTTTTAATAGCAAAGGAAGATGAATAAACTCTGGCATTTCTTTTTCCCATCCAAAATATTTATATAATAAAACATGCAGGGGGGCAGAAGGAAGCCATTCTTCGCCTCTAATAACATGAGAAATTTTCATCAAGTGATCATCAACAATATTTGCAAGATGATATGTTGGCATCCCATCTGATTTAAATAACACTTTATCATCCATCTGTGATGAATTAACAGTTATCCATCCTCTTATAATATCAAATATTTTTATTTCTTCATTTTTGGGAATATTAATGCGAATAACATAAGATTCCCCTGAATCTAATCTTTTTTTCACGTCATTTTCTGACAAAGAAAAAGAGTTCTTCATTTCATTTCTTGAAATATAATTATATTGAGGAGTTGAAACATTAGCAGTCCTCAATTTAGACCTCATAACTCGTAGCTCCTCTGGTGTGTCAAAAGCATAATATGCATAACCATTGTTAATCAATTGTTTGATATAATGAAGGTAAATTGATTTACGGTCTGATTGTCTGTATGGACCATAAGGTCCTCCATTTTGAACACCTTCGTCAAATTTAATACCACACCAGTCAAGTGATTCAATAATATATTTTTCTGCACCGGGAACAAACCTGTTCTTGTCTGTATCTTCTATTCTTAAAATAATTTTCCCGCCGTTTTTTTTGGCAAACAAATAATTATATAAGGCTGTTCTAACACCTCCTATATGTAAAGGCCCTGTTGGACTGGGAGCAAATCTAACTCTTACATTATCATTTCTCATTATGATTTTATTTGTGGAAATAAATAATAAATTAACATATAGTTAAAAAATGCAAATATATAAAACGACACTGAATATACTTGTCAATAAATATTCAATTTTTATTGAAAAAAGAAAAGGTGCTTTTGTTATCTTTTAACAAAAGCACCTTTAAATATTACCTTAAATCAGCAAATTACTTCGCACGGAAAAGTTGAAATTCGCGTCAGTGTTGACGCAGCACAGTGAAAAGCATCACAGGTGCAGACCTTGTTATGAAGAGAAGGTCTGAGAGAGTATTCCCATCAATGTCATTAATTTTGGTTTTGCATAAGATTTAGTTTGCGCATATAAGGTATTAAATAAACAATATAAATTTTATCTCAATAACAGCATTCTTTTACTTTGTGATAGTTTTCCTATTTGCAAGCTGTAAATATAAACGCCAGGGCTGACAAGTTTGCCAATGCTGTTTTTACCGTTCCATATAACTGATTTTCCCCCAGAATTTTGGATTTCATCTACTAATGTTATAATCTTTTTACCTGATAAATTATAAATATTTAAAACAACTTTAGAAGAATTATTCAAGTTATATTTTATGGTAGTTTCAAAATTAAATGGATTAGGATAGTTCTGATATAAACTATTAGATTCATTAGTTTTTGATTTATCATTTATTCCTGTGGAAGTATCGCTAACTGTTAAACCTTTGATACAAAAGTTTAATGTATGAATATAACCAGAAGAATCATCATAATAATAAAGATCCTGCCATCCGGAATCGGTTTTGTAAAAACTCTCACCTGGATTAGCTGAAGATTCCACGATGGTTCGATATGAAGCTCCGAGTAATACTGGAATATCAGAAGTTCTGTCATAAGGCTGACCGCCTTTTGAAAGATAAAGATAAATGTAAAAATCATCCCCTTCGATAAGTTGAACAAAATCTGTTAAATTAATTGTATGGAACCCTGAATACTGGATCACACCTGAAACTTCAGACATTTCATTTTGTAATTCTCCTTCTTGAAAATTGTCATAAATTTTTATAGTATAATCAACAGTATCAGCAGCAGTGTAAAAACTAACTGATTTTAAGAATTCTGTTTTTACTGAGGTAAAAGCATTAAATGCTTCTTTGCAAATGGTCATTGTATCACGCCAACCATGATAATCATGATAATAAATATGATCATAAGATAGGGGTTCGACATTTTGAAAAGAAACAGCACCCATTTCAGGATTCTTGCAGGTCCATTTATCATAATAAGAAATCCAGAAATATCCATCCAAACCCCACCAAGTACCCCAACTATTTTTACAAAGCCATGCACCATTCTCGGGAGCCTGTGTCTCTTTATTATCGTCCCAACCAATAATTGCAACTGAATGATTAGGCTCTAAATCACTTGTTGGCGGCTGATAATGTGTATATTGAGCACTCATAAAAGAATTGTCATAACACATACAAGTTGCCATAACTCCATAAGTCATAATTGCTTCTTTTATAGTATTTATATTACTTAAATTTTGTCCTGCTGAATACCATTCAATATCACGAACATAATAATAATGGTAACTGGAATCAAATCGTGCTGGTGGCATATTATAAGATTGTCCATCAATATCTCTAACAGCACCTTCGCCACGAGATAAATAAGCAGCAGAAACACGATAATCACCTCCCTCATGAACTACAAGTCCACTTCCTGTTGGAGGGTCTATATCATCATTATTATTTTTATTGAATCCATTCCACCAATCGAGATGATACTCTGCCAAATTTGGCTCACCTGTTTCCCCTGCTGCTGTCCAATTGCCAGTTATCATAAGATTACCTTCAATAGATGCCATTGTACCATGTGTCCAACAAGTACCACCTTGTTGACTTTTTACTGAAGTTACATAATTATTCCCATTTACATCTCTAAGATCATAAGAACCTGGAGGAGTTTGCGACTTTGAAACAATATACAAAGCAAACAATAAAATTATTAACACTGTTTTTCTCATATTTTTCTCCTTTTATTTTCGTTATACTTTTAATTAAACATATAATTATATTTGCCAAATATAATAATTAATAAAATAATATTAGCAAATATATTTAAATTTGTTGATAAATTATTAATATTTCTTATAAAATTGATATATCTCCATCTTAAATTATTATGAAAAAAAATAGTTATAATTTATTAATTAATAAGTTAGATGAATTTATCAGAAAATACTATAAAAATCAACTAATTAAAGGTGGTATTTACTGTGTATCAATATTGTTATTGTTTTATATTTCTATAAATATTTTGGAGTATTTTGCTTATTTTGGAACATTTGTTCGTACAATTATTTTTTATTCATATTTGATTATTAATTTTTTAATAATTGTTAAGTTTATTATATACCCATTATTAAAACTTTATAAAATTGGGAAAATAATTTCTTATGAACAAGCAGCAGACATTATTACAAAGCATTTTTCTAATGTTAAAGATATTTTACTAAATACATTAGAATTAAAACAAATAAGCAATTCAAATACAAATAATAAGGATTTAATAAAAGCAAGCATTAATCAAAGAATTGAACTGCTAAAACCTATTCCATTCAATTTAGCAATAGATTTTTCTAAAAACATTAAATATCTAAAATATGCAATTATACCATTATCCTTCATAATAATTATTTTATTATCTGCTCCAGGTCTTATTGAAGAACCTACAAAAAGAATTATTAGGCATAATGTATATTTTGCAAAAGTGTCTCCTTTTAAATTTATTGTTCTTAATAAAAAACTTGAAGCCATACATCAGGAAGATTTCCAACTTGATGTTAAACTTATTGGGAATAAAATACCCAAAAATGTTTTTATAGAAACTGAAAATACTAAATATAAATTATCAAAAGAAAACCCCATACTTTTCTATTATAATTTTAAGAATGTTCAAAAAGATATAAAATTTAAGCTTACTGCAAACAAAGTAAAATCCAAAGAATATTTATTAAAAGTTTTACCAAAACCAATTATATTAAATTTTAATATTAATCTTAATTATCCCAAATATATCAAAAAAAATAATCAAATACTTCATAACACCGGTGATTTAATTATTCCTTTAGGTACAAATGTTAAATGGAAATTCTATACAAAGAACACAAAAAATATAATTTTAAAATTTAATAATAAATCAATAATTCTCGAAAAGGAAAAATCAAATATCTTTTCTTTTTCTAAATCTTTTTTAAAAAGTCAAAATTATTCTGTAAGCACCTTAAATGAATTTTTAAAAAACAAAGACTCTTTAATATATTCAATAAATGTTATTCCTGATATGTATCCTACAATACGTATCAAAAAATATAAGGATTCTATCTATGATAAACGAATATATTTTACAGGATTGATAAAAGATGATTATGGATTCAATAAATTAACTTTTAATTATAAATATTTAAAAAATAATAAATCTCAAAATTTAAAAAACAAAATTCAATTTGTTAATATTCCTATAAATAAATCATTAAATCAACAAGAATTTTACTATTATTTTAATCTTTCTAAACTATCTATTAATCCTGGAGAACAAATTGAATATTATTTTGAAGTTTGGGATAATGATGCTATAAATGGAAGCAAATCTACTAAATCACAAAAAATGATTTACAGGGCCTATACAATTAAAGAGGCTGAACAAAATAATGAGAAAAGCAATAAAGAAATCAAAAACAATATGGAGCAATGTATAAAAGATGCAAAATTACTTCAAAAACAAATTGACGAATTAAACAAAAAATTTATTGATAAAAAGACAATTAGCTGGCAGGAGAAAAAACAATTACAAAATCTCTTTGATAAACAAAAACAATTACAAAAAAACATATCAAATATACAAAAACAAAATGAGGAAAAAACTTTTAAGGAACAACAATATAAGCAAACGAACCAGGAGATATTAAAAAAACAGGAGGAATTACAGAAGCTTTTCGATAATATAATGAATGATAAAGAAAAGGAAATGTTTGATAAGCTCCAAAAAATGCTTGAACAAATAAATAAGACTAAAGTACAGGAAATGCTTAAAAAAATGAAAATAAATAGTCAAGACATTGAGAAAGAACTTGACATAAATTTAGAGTTATTTAAGCAGCTTGAATTTGAGAAAAAACTAAATGAAACTATTGATAAACTTGACAAACTGGCAAATAAACAGGAGGAGCTGTCAGAGAAAACAAAGCTAAGTAAGAAAACTGAAAGTGAGGAAATAAAGGAAAAACAAAGTAAGTTAAATGGCAAATTTAAGGATGTTAGGGAATCTCTTAAGGATCTGAAAAAGAAAAATAAGGAACTTGAAAAACCTAACAAAATTAAAAATACTGACAATGAAGAAAATAACATACAGAATGAAATGAATAAAAGTCTTGATTTTCTAAATAATAATAAAAACGGGAAAGCTTATAAATCTCAAAGAAATGCATCAAAGCTAATGGGACATCTATCACAAATGCTAAAAAATATGCAGCAAGAAATGCAAGAGCAAGAAATGGGAGAAGATATGGATGCTCTTAGAGAAATATTGGAAAATTTAATTAGAATTTCTTTTGACCAGGAAAACTTGATGAATAAATTAAAATCAATAAACAGAAACGATCCCAAATATGTAAAAATAATTCAACAGCAAAAGAATTTAAAAGATGACCTATCAATGGTTGAAGATTCATTATTTGCTTTGAGTAAACGACAAATTATGATAAAACCATTCATAAATCAACAAATATCTACAATAAATCAAAATGCAGAAAAAACTATTGAATCATTAAATGATAGAAGGATACATTCTGCTCAGAGCCAGCAGCAATATATTATGACATCTGTAAATAATCTTGCTTTGTTGCTTTCAGAAACACTTGAACAAATGAAAAAGCAAAGTATGATGCAGGGTTCTGGACAAAAAAAATCTACTTGTTCAAAATCAGGCAAAGGCAATTCCTCAATTAAATCTATGAGACAATTGCAGCAGCAGCTAAATAAAGAAATTGAAAAATTAAAAAAAGGGGAGAAACCTTATGGGGGAAAAGCTCAAGGGCAAGAGTCAATTGATGAACAATTAGCAAGATTGGCTGCTCAACAGCAAGCAATAAGACAACAAATGCAAAAATATAGCGAAGAATTAAAAAACGAAGGGAAATGGAAAAACGAAAATATTAAGAAACTAATAAAAGATATGAAAAAAACTGAAACAGATATTGTAAACAAAAGAATAACTAATCAAACAATAAGACGCCAAAAAGAAATATTAACAAGACTTCTAAAGTCAGAAAAGGCTGAAAGAGAACAAGAAATGGATAATAAAAGAGAATCAAGAGAAGCAAAAAATCTAAAATTAAGTAAGCATAACAAATTAAATGAGTTTAAAAAGATTAAATCTAATGAGATAGAACTTCTAAAAACAATACCCCCTACTTTAAAACCATTTTATAAAAATAAAGTCAATGATTATTTTTACAACTTTGCTAAATAAATTTTATTGATTTATGAAAATATAATATAATAAATATATTTATAAAGAATAATGAATAAACATAATATAAATTATTTTTCAGAGAAAGTTACTTTTACTTTAAAAAACAAAAAAATAATAAAAAATTGGATAATTTCAGCAATAAAAGAAGAAAATAAAATACCAGGTAATATAAATTACGTATTTTGTAATGATAATTACCTTTTAGATTTAAACAAAAAGTATCTTGGGAAAAATACATTTACAGATGTATTAACTTTTAATTATTCAGAAAACAATAAATATATATCCGGAGATATATACATAAGCATTGATAGAGTTAAAGAAAATTCAAAAAAGTTTAACACAAATATAAAAGACGAATTACATAGAGTTATGATTCATGGTATTTTACATTTAATTAACTATAATGATAAAAATGAAGAAGAAAAAATGATTATGAGGCAAAAGGAAGATTATTATTTATCATTATTATAAAAAAGGATTAATAGAATATTCATAAATGAAGATTTAAAATAAATATAGGATTAATATGATTCAGATTTTAATAATTAATTTTTATTTTAAAAAGATATAATTTTTAAAATTTATATATAGAAAAAGAGTTTATTAATTTAAAAATATATCTAAAAGATATGTATAAAAAATATATTAAAATGGTTTTAATTTTCACGTGAAATGATTTAAAAAATGTTTAAGGAATATGACATAATAGTAGTAGGTGCGGGTCATGCTGGTTGTGAAGCTGCTGCTGCAGCTGCAAATATGGGATCATCTGTTTTGTTAATAACAATGAATATGACTAATATGGCACAAATGTCGTGCAATCCCTCAATGGGTGGAATTGCAAAAGGTCAAATAATAAGAGAAATTGATGCATTAGGAGGCTATTCCGGAATAGTTACAGATAAAACAATGATTCAATTTCGTATGCTAAATAAGTCAAAAGGTCCTGCTATGTGGAGTCCCAGAGCTCAAAGTGACAGACTAAGATTTTCTGAAACATGGAGATTAATGCTTGAAAAAACACCAAATCTTGATTTTATCCAGGATACTGTAACTTCTGTATTAACAAAAGGAAACAAAATCTCAGGCGTAGTTACAAATATGGGATACCATATTAAATCCAAATCTGTTATCCTTACAAATGGCACTTTTTTGAATGGTATTATTTATATTGGAGAAAAACATTTTAATGGAGGTAGAATGGGCGAAAATGCTTCATTAGGATTAACTGAAAACTTAAATAAATTAGGTTTTGAATCTGATAAAATGAAAACAGGAACACCTGTGAGAGTTGATGGAAGATCTATAGATTTTTCTGAAATGAAAGAACAAAAAGGGGATAAAGAACCTGAAAAATTTTCATTTACAGATACTCCAAAATTACATAAACAAAAAAGTTGCTTTCTAACATATACTAATCCTGAGGTTCATGATATTTTAAGGACAGGCTTTAATAAATCTCCAATGTTTACTGGAAGGATTAAGGGCAAAGGACCAAGATATTGCCCTTCTATTGAAGATAAAATTGAACGTTTTTCTGATAAAAATAATCATCAGCTTTTTATAGAACCAGAAGGTTGGGAAACTATTGAATATTATGTAAACGGCTTCTCTTCTTCACTCCCAGACGAAATACAATATAAAGCTCTAATTAAAATACCCGGTTTTAAACATGCTAAAGTTTTTAGACCCGGTTATGCAATAGAATATGATTACTTTCCACCTATACAATTAAAATATACCTTAGAAACTAAATTAATAGAAAATTTATATTTTGCCGGACAAATTAATGGTACTACTGGTTATGAAGAAGCTGCTGCACAAGGTATAATGGCTGGTATTAATGCTCATAGGAAATTAAATAATTTATCCGAATTTATTTTAAAAAGATCAGAAGCTTATATAGGTGTTTTGATTGATGATCTTATCACAAAAGGTGTTGACGAACCATATAGAATGTTTACTTCAAGAGCAGAACATAGAATATTATTAAGACAAGATAATGCCGATTTGCGATTAACGCCAAAAAGTTATAAAATTGGATTAGCTTCTAATGAAAGATATGAAAGGGTTGAATATAAAAAAAATTTGTTAAATAAAATTATAAATTTTTTAAAAACTAAAAACGTATCCCCAGATGAAATAAATAATCTATTAGAAGAAAAGAATAGTCCAAAAATACATCAAAAAACGAAAATATCTAAAATACTTTTAAGACCCCAGATTTCAATTTACGAATTAATAAGTAATATTAATATTTTTTCTAATTTTATTTCATCTCTTGGTAATAATATTAATGAAATAGTCGAAGAAGCTGAAATTTCTATAAAGTATGAAGGATACATAAATAAAGAAGAAGAATTATCAAAGAAATTAAGCAAATTAGAAAATATTGAACTTTATGATGATTTTGATTATCAAAAATTAAAGTCATTATCTTTTGAGGCAAGAGAAAAATTAAGTAAAATAAAACCAAAAACAATTGGTCAGGCATCAAGAATTAGTGGAGTTTCTCCTTCTGATATTTCTGTTCTTATTGTATATCTTGGAAGATAATATTTTATATGTAACATCTTTTATTATGGAAGAAATACGTAAATGCTTAATATGTGCAAATGATAAATTTAAAAAATATATTGATTGTAAAGATTATTTTTTAAGCAAGGAAAATTTTACTATTTTAGAATGTGAAAATTGTGGATTCAGGTTTACTAACCCCCGCCCCTCTACTAACAATCTATCTAAATATTATAAATCTGATAATTATATTTCTCATTCTAACTCTAAAAAAGGTTTAATAAACTTAGCATATCAAATAGCACGACATTACACTTTAAAAAAGAAATTTAATTTAATTAATAAATATATTTCCGGTAATAAAATTCTTGATGTGGGTTGCGGTACTGGTGAGTTTTTAAACTATTTTAAAAAGCATAATTGGTCAACTTTTGGCATTGAACCTAATGAAAATGCAAGGAAATTTGCAATTGAAAAATATAATTTAAAAGTAAAAGATGAAAACTCTTTTTCGGATTTTAAAAATGATTCTTTTGATGTGATTACAATGTGGCATTCTTTAGAACATATTTATTTTCTTAAGGAAACGATTTTTGAAATAAAAAGATTATTAAAAAATAATGGTACTTTATTTATAGCTTTACCTAATTGCAATTGCTTTGATGCCAAGATTTATAAAGAATACTGGGCTGGATATGATGTTCCCAGACATCTTTATCATTTTACACCAACTTCTGTAAAATTACTTTTTAAAAAATATAATTTCATAATTGAAAATATTATTCCTCTAAAATTTGATGCGTATTATATTAGTCTTCTTAGTGAAAAGTATAAGAACGGTTATACAAACTATATCAAGGCTTTTATTAATGGTATTAGGTCAAATAACTATGCAAGAAAAAACAACAATGATTACTCAAGTCTTATATATATTATTAAAAATGAATGATCTTTATTATTAAATTTTATAATAATAAGTTAAACAATTTATTTATCACTTTTTCAAGTTATACATATATTTTAATATGAATTTTAAATATCTTTATAAAAAAAATTTTTTACTTCCTTTAATATTATCCTTATTGTTTTTTTTAACAGCTATACTTTTTAATTTCTATTATGTAAAAAAAAATAATTATTCTAATGTATTAAATAACTTTGAAAAAGTATTACATAAGAAGGAAAATAATTTAGATAAAATTCTTTATGAAGTAAAAATAAGAAAAGATTCTAATGTTATTGATTTGAATAATGATAAATTTTTTAACAATCTTTTTCATGATTATGGATTTATCATTCTTATCTATAAAAATGATACTTTAACGTATTGGTCGGATAATTCTGTTCCTATAAATAATATTTATGATGAAAACACTTTTAAAAATAATTTTAATCATTTTGACAATGGTTGGTTTGAGATAAGAAAATTAAAATCAGACAGGCAAATAATAATCGGTTTATTATTAATTAAAAATGATTATCGCTATCAAAATGATTATCTTGTAAATAATTTCCAAAAAGACTTTAATATACCGAATGATGCAACAGTAAAAACAGAAAAGTGTAAATATAATGTATTTTCGTATTCAAATAAATTTTTGTTTTCTATTAATTTTAATAAAAGTACAATATATTCAGAAAATATAATATCTTTTTTATTTATTCTTTACTTAATAGGATTTTTATTTTTTATTTTATTTTTAATAAATATTTACAAATCGTTTAAATATTTATTCCCTAATGATTTTCTTTTTGCATTATCATTTACTATTGATGTTTTAATTATAAGATTTTTGATCTTTTATTTTAAAATCCCTCATATTCTTTATGAATCAAAATTATTCAGTCCTTACTACTATGCATCTTCTAATTTGTTACCATCATTAGGCGACTTATTAATAAATTCAATCATATTACTTATTATATCCTTTTTCATTTTTAAAAACATAAATCTAAATAATATAAGATTAAAGAAAAATTCTATTATTAATTATATCATAATTTTTTTATCCTTCTTTATTACTTTTATTCTCTTTGGATTATTTATATCCCTTTATAAAAGCCTTATAATTAATTCAAATATTTCATTAAACCTTAATAATATTTTAAATCTATCTTATATTAGTTTTATAAGTTTATTTATAATATCTACCTTAGTTTTTTCCGTTTTTTTTCTATCTTTAAAATTTTGCGAATTATCTTACAAATACAGCTTTTCTTTTAAAAATTATTTTTATGTTTTATTGTTTATTTCATTTATTGTTTATTTCATTTTTCATTTTTATACATTTAATATTTTTTGTTTAATTATAATATTTGCTTTTATTATTTCATATTGGTTTTTTAAAAGTAAAAATATTTCTTTTTTATCATTCCAGAGTATTGCTTTTTATTTAATATTGTTTTCTATCCTATCAACATATATTCTTAATAAATACAATAAAATTAAAGAAAAAGAAAACAGAAAATCATTAGCGATTAAGCTTTCTACAGAACGTGATAAAATAGCTGAATTTAAATTTAAAAATATTGAAAATGAAATATATTCTGATAAAGCACTAAAGAATCTGATAATACGAGCTCCTTATAATGAAAATTATGAAAATAAAGTTATTAATATACTATTACAAAACTATTTTACAGGTTTCTGGGATAAATATGATTTTCAAATAACAATTTGCAATAAAGATAAAAACTTAGAAATACAACCAAATAATTACATTATAAATTGTGATGATTATTTCAACAACATCATATCAAATATAGGTGAATCAACGTCTTGTAAGGATTTATTTTATATTAATGATGGTTATAATAATGTTAGTTATCTTGCAACACTTCATTTCTATAATGATTCAGTAAACATAAAAAACCCGGTTTCAGTTTATATTGATATAAATTCTAAAAATGTTCCAAAGGATATTGGGTATCCTGAATTATTAATTGACAAGAATGCAAATATAAACATAGACCTTTCAAATTATTCTTATGCAGTTTATGAGAATAATGAATTAATTAAAAATGTGGGTAAATATTTTTATAGTAAAAACTTATCAAATAACGGATCTTTCATTAATTCTTCTCAATTTTTTGAAATGAATGGTTATAATCATCTTTTATACAATGTTAATAATAATGTCAAATTAATTATTAGTAAAAAAAATGAAGGTTTTATTTATACTATTTCTCCATTTTCATATTTATTAGTTTTTTTCAGCATTTATTTATTGATTTTTATTATTGTTTGTAATCCCACCTTTAATTTTAAAAAGTTAGACCTTAGTTTTAAAAAACGGCTTCAGCTTTCGATAATACTAATTATTTTAGTTTCTTTTATATTTATAGGAATATCTACTTTGATTTATATTAACAAACTTAATTACAATAAAAATATCAATATTCTTAGTGAAAAAACGCACTCAATTCTAATAGAAATTCAACATAAACTCTATGATGTAGATACTATAAGCCCTGAAATGAATGATTATCTGTCAACAATTCTTACAAAATTTTCTAATGTGTTTTTTACAGATATTAATATTTATGATTTGAATGGAAATTTATTAGCTTCATCAAGACCTGAGATATTTAAGGAAGGTTTGGTTTCAGAAAAAATGAATGCATTAGCATATACTCAACTTCTTCTTAATAATAAAACTCTGTTTATTCAAAAAGAAAATATTGGGAATTATAAATTTCTTTCATCTTATGTCCCTTTTCGTAATGATCAAAATAAATTAATTGCTTATTTGAATCTCCCATATTTTTCTAAACAAAGCGTTTTTAGAAAAGAAATCTCTACTTTTTTAATAACATATATAAACATATATATCATTTTAATTGGAATTTCTATTTATATTGCCTTAGTAATTTCAAATTATATAACAAGACCTCTGCAGCTAATTAGTACTAAATTAAGCAGATTAAAATTAGGA
The DNA here is from genome assembly GCA_964395505.1 of uncultured Bacteroidales bacterium. Lineage (GTDB taxonomy): Bacteria > Bacteroidota > Bacteroidia > Bacteroidales > AUK083 > AUK083. Next base: position 15,943 of record CAYNBX010000006.1, read on the forward strand.
AAAACCAACGAAAAGATTGAATGGGAAAAGAAAGACGAAATAGGTAATCTTATAATAGAGTTTAATAGGATGGTAGATGAATTATCAAAGAGTGCAGAATTATTAGCGAAATCTGAACGTGAAAGTGCCTGGAGGGAAATGGCAAAACAAGTGGCTCATGAAATAAAAAATCCATTAACTCCAATGAAGTTAAGCATACAATATCTTCAAAAGGCATGGAATGACAATGTGCCTGACTGGGATGAAAGATTAAAGCGTTTTTCGAAAACTATTATTGAACAAATAAATTCTTTATCAGAAATTGCCACTGAATTTTCCGATTTTGCCAAGATGCCTCAATCTAATAATGAAAAAATCGAAATTTCAAATATTATTGTAAATACTATCGAGTTATACAAAGAATATCCTAATATTAAATTTAGTTTTAATAAATCTGAAGATAAAAGATATTACATTTTTGGCGATAGAAAGCAAATGCTGCGAGTATTTATTAATTTGATTAAAAACTCTATACAAGCTATTGGAATTTCAAATAATGGAATTATTGATATTTCAATTGAATCAAAAAATAATTCTTATATTATTAAAATTTCTGATAATGGAACAGGAATTCCTAAAGACCGGTTTAATAAAATATTTTTCCCTAATTTTACAACTAAATCAAGTGGAATGGGACTTGGGCTTGCTATAGTCAAAAATATTATAAGTGAGGCAGGAGGTAAAATTTGGTTCGAATCAGAAGTAGGAATTGGTACAACTTTCTATATTTCTTTACCAGTTTATAATAAAATTTAACATTTGTATTTTTCATATTAGTTTTTCAAAATAATAATAATATTGAATCCTATAAAACGTCTGGCAGGACAAACTGCTATTTATGGTTTTACCAGCGTAATTGGTAGATTACTTGGTTGGTTATTAGTCCCTCTTTACACAAGAGTTTTTACACAAGGAGAATATGGTACAGTTATTGAAATGTATTCTTATGTTGCGTTCCTAAATGTTATACTGACTTATGGAATGGAAACTGCATTTTTCAGATATTCAGAATTAGAAAAAAACAAAAATAAAGTTTTTGGTACATCATTTATTTCACTCTTAATTACATCTTCTATTTTCGTTATTCTTACTACTCACTTCTCACAAAATATAGCTAATCTTATAAGATATCCCAATCATAAAGACTATATTATTTGGTTTGCCTTTATTGTTTCAATAGATGCTTTATCAAGTATTCCTTTTGCAAAGTTAAGAGCTCAAAACAAAGCAAAACGTTTTGCCACTATTAAACTTATTGGAATTTTAATAAATATTTCTTTAAACCTTTTTCTAATCTTGTTATGTCCTTATATCTTAAAAAATTATGAATCAGGCACAATTTTCAATTTTATTAAATCTTTTTACAATACTAATTGGAATATTGAATATATTTTTATATCTAATCTTATAGCAAGTGGTGCAACTTTAATATTATTATCGCCTGAAATTTTTAATGTAAAATTAACTTTCAGCACTAAATTGTGGCGAAGAATGATTATTTATGCTCTGCCGCTTTTAATCGCAGGCTTAGCAGGAATAATGAATGAAACCTTAGATAGAATCTTGTTAAAATATTTATTGCCTCCTGATATAGCTATTAGTCAAGTTGGTATTTATGGAGCTTGTTATAAAATATCAATAATCATGACTATTTTTATCCAGGCTTTTCGTTATGCTGCTGACCCATTCTTTTTCTCACAGGAAAAAGAAAAAAACTCTAAAATTCTTTATGCAAAAGTTATGAATTACTTTGTAATTGCTGTTTCTTTTATATTCCTCATCACAATGATGTATATTGATATTATCATTAAATTTATTGGTAAGGATTTTAGGGTAGGAGCTCCAGTAATACCAATTTTACTATTAGCTAATTTATTTTTAGGTATTTACTACAATCTTTCAATTTGGTATAAATTAACAAATAAAACTATATTTGCGGCATTATTATCAATATTTGGAGCTATTATTACTGTAACTCTAAATTTTTATTGGATACCACGTATTAGCTATATGGGTTCAGCGTGGGCGACTTTTATTTGTTATGGCTCAATGATGTTACTTTCATATATATTAGGCCAAAAATATTATCCTATTAAATACAACTTTAAGAAGATATTTGAATATCTCGGACTTTCTTTGTCCCTTTATTTTATAAGTATTTCCTTAAATATAGAAACTCAACAATATCGCTTACTTATTAATACTTTTTTTGTAATTATTTTCATATCTGTTGTTTATTTTATTGAAAAACCAAAATTTTTAAATTTTAAGCATTTACGAAAATAATCTCCCAATATTATTCTAATTATCAGGTATTAATATTTTAATTTTGTTTGTCATAGATTTTTGCCGTTAATTTTTTTATATTAAATTTTGAATAATTTTTAGTTAATTTTGTAATTTTAAAAAAATAAAATATGACAATTAAAATTGTTAATAAATCCAAACATCCTTTACCTTCTTATGAAACTATTAGTTCAGCAGGTATGGATTTACGAGCAAATATCAATGAACCGATAGTATTAAAATCTTTTGAGCGAACTATTGTTCCAACAGGTTTGTTTATCGAAATACCCTTTGGATATGAAGCTCAAATTAGGCCTAGAAGTGGAATTGCTTTTAAAAATGGGGTAACAGTTCTCAATACACCAGGGACTATAGATTCTGATTATCGTGGGGAGATTAAAGTTATTTTAATAAACTTATCTAATGAAGATTTTTTAATAAAAAACGGAGATAGAATAGCCCAAATGGTAATTTCTTCTCATGAAAAAGCCGAATGGGAAGAAGTTTCTAAACTAATAGAAACAGAAAGAAATTCAGGAGGATTTGGCCATACAGGAACGCATTAAATGCAGCTTTTAGACACTATTTATTTTTTAATCACTTTTTTGTTTATAACATTATTTTAAGATTAAATAAATTTTATACTTTTTTATGAATAAATTAATTATAGTAATATTAATAATAGCCTTACAAGTTATTGCTTTTTCATCTTGTAATACTGAAAATAAATTAACGCATAAAAAAAACACAGTTACAAAAATCAGTAATACTTCTGAAAAAGATATTATTAAAAACAAGTCTCTTTTTTATGACGCAAACAAAGAAAAAATATTAGGTAATTACGAAAAAGCAGCAAAACTATTTTCTGAGTGTATTGAAAGAGATCCGGGCAATGCAGCAGCTATGTTCGAATTAGCAAGAGTTTATAGTATCCAAGGAAAATATCCTGAAGCTATTTCGTTAACAGAAAAGGCTTCAAATATTAATAAAGATAATATTTGGTACCAATTATTCCTTGCCGATTTGTATAGAAAAAATGGACAATACAGCAATATAACTAAAATATTTATCAAACTTGAAAAGGAATATCCATATAAATTAGAATACAAGCAAAACTTAGCAACTTCTTATATTTTTGAGGGTAAATATAAGGAAGCAATTAAGGTATATGATCTTATTGAAAAAAGAACAGGTATTACAGAAGAAACTTCTGTTAAAAAAGAAAAATTATACCTTAAACTTAAAAAATCCCAAAAAGCTATTGATGAAATTAAAAAACTTATAAATGCTTTCCCGAATGAAAGTAAATATCATGCTATACTTGCAGAACTATATATGTCACACAATGAGACCGATAAAGCTCTTAATGAATACAATAAAATACTTGAAATTGATCCTGATAACCCTTACATTCATATTTCGTTATCGGATTTTTATAGAAAAAAAGGAGATGAAGAAAAAGCTTTTGAAGAGCTAAAGCTTGGCTTTGCAAATCCTAATTTAGATATAGATACAAAAATCGATATACTTTTAAATTATTATACTGTAAAAGAGATTTATACTAATATGAAAGACCAGGCTTTTATTTTATCTAGAATATTATTAAAAGCTCATCCTGATAATCCAAAAGCTCATTCAATTTATGCTGACTTTTTATCGCGTAACAACAAATTTAAAGAAGCAAGAAAAGAATATCGTTTGGCAGTATCATTAGACAGCAGCAAATATTTAGTATGGCAACAGATCTTATTATTGGATTCCAGATTAAATGATTTCAAATCAATGAACAATGAAAGCAATATTGCAACGGAATTTTTTCCTTTACAACCTTTACCTTACTTATTTTTAGGAATTTCAAATTATCAGTTAAAAAATTACAATAAATCTATTATTTCTTTAAAAAAAGGAATAAAACTAATTGTTAACAATAATGATTTATTATCACAATTTTATTCTACTTTAGGTGATGCTTATTATCAAATAAAAAATTATAAAGCTTCTGATGACTCTTACAATAAAGTATTAGAGATAGATTCTAACAATTATTATGTTTTAAATAATTATAGTTACTATCTTTCCTTAAGGAATGAGAATCTTGATAAAGCAGAAGAAATGGCTAAAAAAGCTAACGAGTTAGAACCAAATAGCTCTTCTAATCAGGATACTTACGCCTGGGTTTTATATAAATTAGGAAAATTGAAAGAAGCAAAGAAATGGTCTGCAAAAGCTCTTAAAAATGGAGGCGATAAAAATTCTATTATTCTTGAACATTACGGGGATATTATTTATAAACTTGGAGAAAAAGAAAAAGCCGTCGAATTCTGGGAAAAAGCCAAAAAAACAGGTAAGGGATCCAAATTTCTTGATAAAAAAATAATGAATAAAAAATTGTATGAATAATTAGTGTTCGTCTTTAAAGTCG
>CAYNBX010000007.1:0-20672 GCA_964395505.1 uncultured Bacteroidales bacterium
TGACTTTATGTATGGACACTAATTATAGAAAATTTGTATTTCAGATAATTTGTATATAGTTTTTAGAAGTTTCCTCACAGTCACGATATAGTTATATTAAGCTATAAAATTGCTGTTATTAAATACCCTATAAAAATTTCACTAATAATAGGTTTTTTTAAACAAAAGTCTTGTAAGGACGAAATATTTGTAAAAGAATGTATCCGACAAAATAGTAGCCCGGTAAGGAGGAAACATTTATCAAAACATTATCAATAGAACATTTATGATTTTAAAAATATCTTTTATCTGGCAACAATAATATTTTTTATAAAATAGTTTGTTTTTGAAATATTTATTTTTTAATTTTGCAGCTTCAAAAACGGGGTATTTAATATAAATTACTGTTTTTGAGTTGTTTTGATGAAATAATTAGGAAACCTGATAAATTAAGATAAATATAGGTTTCAACTAACAATTCATATATAAAAAAGTCTTTTTATAAATGATAAAGTATGTTAGTTGTTGTCTGCCCTTCGCTTTTATCATAATCCTTAAATTTAATATTGTTTCTGAATTTCAAACTAAAATTTATATTTTAGATTTAATAATTAATTAGTATATAGTATAATTAAGACTTTTAGGAATTTAGAATCAGAAAGCAAATAAAATAGTTTTTTTTTATCTATTAGTTGATTTTTACAAAATAAGTTATACTTTTGCAGTCCTAAAAATTAGGGATATTTTTATATTAAAATTAATTAAAAGCATTGATATGCCGACAATACAACAATTAGTTCGTAAAGGAAGAAAAAAATTAACACAAAAAAGCAAGTCTCCTGCTTTAGATTCATGTCCTCAAAGAAGAGGTGTTTGTGTAAGAGTTTATACAACCACGCCAAAAAAACCCAATTCAGCTATGAGGAAAGTGGCAAGAGTACGTTTAACTAATGGCAAGGAAGTTAATGCATATATTCCAGGAGAAGGCCATAATTTACAGGAACACTCCATTGTTATGATTAGAGGTGGAAGAGTTAAAGATTTACCTGGGGTCAGGTATCATATTATTAGAGGCGCTTTAGATACATCAGGTGTTGAAGGCAGAAATCAAAGAAGATCAAAATACGGAACAAAAAAACCAAAACAAAAAAAGTAAAAATATTTTAAGATATAACTCAATTTTAATAAAATGAGGAAGTCAAGACCAAAAAAAAGAATAATATTGCCAGACCCAAAGTATAATGAGGTTATAGTAACTAAGTTTGTAAATAACATTATGCTTTGCGGGAAAAAGAATTTATCATATAAAATATTTTATGAAGCAATAAATATAGTATCTGAAAAAGTAAAAGATGAGGAGCCTATTGAGGTTTTTAAGAAGGCATTAGCAAATGTAACACCTTCAGTGGAAGTAAGGAGTAGAAGAATAGGTGGAGCTACTTTTCAAATACCGTCTGTAATTCCACCAGCAAGAAAACAATCAATAGGGATGAAGTCATTAATTGCTTCAGCCAGAAAAAGACACGAAAAGACAATGGGGCAAAAATTAGCTGGTGAAATAATTGCAGCATATAAAGAAGAAGGTGTTTCATTTAAGAAAAAAGAAGATATTCACAGAATGGCTGAAGCAAATAAAGCTTTCTCTCATTTTAGATTTTAAGAATATAAAAAAAAGTATAATATTAGGATAATACAGTAAATATAATGTCAGAAAAATTAGAACATACAAGGAATGTCGGCATTATGGCTCATATTGATGCGGGTAAGACCACAACAACAGAGCGTATTTTGTATTATACCGGTAAAAATTATAAAATAGGAGAAGTAGATGACGGCTCTGCAACAATGGACTGGATGGTGCAGGAGCAGGAAAGAGGCATAACAATTACTTCGGCAGCTACTACGGTTTTATGGAATTATAAAGATAATCAATACAAAATTAACATTATTGATACACCCGGTCATGTAGATTTTACTGCTGAAGTAGAGAGATCATTAAGAGTATTGGATGGAGCAATTGTAATATTTTGTGCTGTTAGCGGTGTAGAACCACAATCAGAAACAGTTTGGAGGCAAGCAGATAAGTATAAAGTTCCCCGTATAAGCTTTGTCAATAAAATGGATCGTGCCGGTGCTGATTTTTTTAGTGTCATAAATCAGATAAAAGATAAATTAGCAGCAAATCCTATCCCCATTCAAATACCAATTGGCGTTGAAGATACATTTCAAGGTGTTGTTGATTTAATACAAAATAAAGCTTATATATGGGACGATACAACAAAAGGTATAAAAATTGTTGAAATACCAATACCTGAGGATTTAAAAGATATTACAAAAAAATACAGGAGAAAATTAATAGAAGGAGTTGCTGAGGAGAGTGAAGAGTTATTAGAGAAATTTCTTAAGAATCCTGATTCGATTTCTGAAGAAGAAATCAATGCAGAGATTAGAAAGGCTACTATTGAGATGCGGATCACCCCTGTTTTATGCGGCTCTGCATTTAAGAACAAAGGCGTTCAAATGCTTTTGAATGCAATTGTTGAATATTTACCGAGTCCAATGGATATGCCACCAATTACTGGTATTAACCCCTTTACAAAAAAACAAGAGAAAAGAAAAGTTGATCCTGATGAAAATTTATGTGCCTTAGCTTTTAAAATAACAACAGATCCTTTTGTTGGCAATTTGGTTTTCTTCAGAGTTTATTCTGGAACTATAAAAGCAGGTTCTTACGTTTATAATTCTGTAACAAGAAAAAAAGAGAGAATTTCACGTATTATGCAAATGCATGCTAATAAAAAAAATCCTTTAGATAAAATTGAAGCAGGTGATATTGGTGCTGGTGTTGGTTTTAAAAAAATACATACAGGCGATACTCTTTGTGACGAAAAACATCCTATAATCCTGGAATCAATGACATTTCCTGAACCTGTCATAAGTGTAGCTATTGAACCTAAAACACAAAAAGATGTTGATAGATTAAATCTTGCTTTAAATAAATTATCAGAAGAAGATCCTACCTTTAAAGTAAGAGTTGATGAAGAAACAGGACAAACGATAATAAGTGGAATGGGTGAATTACATCTAGATATATTACTTGATAGAATGAGAAGAGAATTTAAAATTGAATGCAATCATGGAACTCCGCAAGTTGCTTATAAAGAAGCTATTCTCTCATCTACAGAGTATCATCAGGTTTATAAAAAACAAACTGGCGGAAGAGGCAGATTTGCAGATATTTTTGTTGAAATATCACCTGCAGATGAAGGATATATAGGTTTACAATTTGTCAATGAAGTTAAAGGAGGTAATATTCCAAAAGAATTTATCCCTGCTGTTGAAAAAGGATTTAAATCAGCTATGATGAATGGGGTTTTAGTTGGTTACCCTTTAGAAAGCTTGAAAGTGAGATTGATTGATGGCTCTTTTCATTCTGTTGATTCTGATGCTCTTTCTTTTGAAATAGCAGCAAGATTAGCATTTAAAAATGCTTGTAAAAAACTAAAAACCGTTTTGCTTGAACCTATAATGAGACTTGAAGTTGTAACACCTGATATTTATGTTGGCGATGTTACAAGTGATTTAAATAAAAGGAGAGCGATTTTAGAAGATGTAATTTCAAAAGTTGGTATACAAATAATTAATGCAAAAGTGCCACTTAGTGAAATGTTTGGTTATATCACTAGTTTGAGAACAATTACCTCTGGAAGAGCAACATCAAATTTGGAATTTTATAATTATGCAGTAGTCCCACAAAATATCACTGATGAGATTATTTATAAAATAAAAGGATATAAAGTTAGTTATTAATTGTAAATAAATTAAATTATAATAAAGGTGAGTCAAAGAATAAGAATTAAATTAAAATCATACGATTATAATTTGGTTGATAAGTCGGCTGAAAAAATTGTGAAAACAGTTAAATCAACTGGTGCTGTTGTAAATGGGCCGATCCCTTTACCAACACATAAGAAAATATATACAGTGTTAAAAGCGACTTTTGTAAATAAAAAATCAAGAGAACAATTTCAATTGTGTTCTTATAAAAGACTTTTAGATATTTATAGTACTACATCAAAAACTATTGATGCTTTAATGAAACTTGAATTACCGAGTGGTGTTGAAGTGGAAATAAAAGTATGATAAAATTAATTTAGTACTCTTATATTATTTTAAGCAAAATTTAACATTATAAGATAATGTCTGGTATAATAGGAAAAAAAATTGGGATGACCAGTATATATGATGAAGCTGGTAAAAATATACCCTGTACAGTAATAGAAGCAGGCCCTTGTGTTGTAACTCAAGTGAAAACTAAAGACAAAGAGGGATATAATGCTATTCAGTTAGGTTATGAAGAGAGAAACGAAAAGCATACAAACAAGTCAATGAAAGGACATTATGCAAAAGCAGGAACAACACCAAAAAAAGTTTTAGCTGAGTTTACAAGGTTTGAAGAAAAGAAAAAATTTGGTGAGGTTATAACTGTAAATGTTTTTGTAGAAGGAGAATATATTGATGTTGTTGGATATTCGAAGGGTAAAGGATTTCAGGGAGTTGTAAAACGATATAATTTTAAAGGAGTAAATGATGCTACTCATGGCCAGCATAATAGACTAAGAGCTCCTGGTTCTATTGGCGCTTCTTCTGACCCTTCACGAGTTTTTAAAGGTATGAGAATGGCAGGAAGAATGGGCGGAGATAGAGTTAAAATGATTAATTTGAAGATATTGAAAATAATACCTGAAAAAAATATTATTGTTGTTAAAGGATCAGTGCCAGGTCCTAAAAGTTCATATTTAATATTAGAAAGATGGAGCTAAATATTTATAATATTAACGGAGATAAAACTACCAGAAAAGTAACCTTAGACGATACTATTTTTAGTGTTGAACCTAATGATCATGCTATATATTTAGATACAAAGCAATATATGGCTAATAAAAGACAGGGTACGAATAGCACTAAAGAAAGAAATGCAGTTTCAGGTAGTAGAAAAAAAATTAAACGACAAAAAGGAACAGGAACAGCTCGTATGGGTGATATTAAATCTCCTATTTTACGAGGTGGCGGTAGAACATTTGGCCCTAAACCAAGAGATTATAACTTTAAGTTAAATAAAAAATTAAAGAGATTAGCCAGAAAATCTGCTTTGACTTATAAAGCTAAAGATAATGAAATATTAATTATCGAGGATTTCGATTTTGATACACCAAAGACAAAAAATTTTACTGAATTGTTAAACAATTTTGACCTTAATGATAAAAAAACCTTATTTGTATTATCAAAATCAAATAAAAACGTATATTTGTCCTCCCGAAATTTAGGGAAAGTCAAGATAGCAAATGCTTCAAGTTTAAATACTTATGACATTTTAAATTCAAATAAAATGTTTATACTTGAGAGTTCTTTAAAGGTAATTGAAAAATTATATGTGTAATAAATAATTATGAAAAATTATTATTAATACAGGGAAAAAATAGCTGAAAAAATGAATATTTTAATTAAGCCAGTAGTAACAGAGAAAATGACATTAATGGGCGAGAAATTGAATCGCTATAGTTTTGTTGTTAATAAAAATGCAAATAAGCTGCAAATTAGAAATGCTGTTGAAAATATTTACAGTGTTGAGGTAAAGGCTGTAAATACGATGAGTTTTTCAGGCAAGAAAAAGTCACGTTATACAAAAACAGGAATCGTTACTGGCAGAACAAAAACATATAAAAAAGCTATTATTACCTTAGAAGAAGGAGAAAAAATTGATTTTTATAGCAATATTTAGATAAAAGATAAATGGCTTTAAAGAAATTCAAACCGACAACTTCGAGTCAACGCTTTAAAATTATAAGTGCTTTTGATGAGATAACCAGTTCAACTCCTGAGAAAAGTTTATTAGCTCCTAAAAAGAAATCAGGAGGTAGGAACAATGAGGGTAAAATGACTATGCGTTATATGGGTGGTGGTCATAAACAAAAATATAGAATTATTGATTTTAAAAGAGATAAGGAAGGAATTACTGGAACTATTAAATCAATTGAATATGACCCTAATAGAACAGCACGTATTGCATTAGTATATTATAGTGATGGGGAGAAGAGATATATTATTGCACCTCATGGATTAAAAGTGGGACAAAAAATTATAGCAGGTAAAGGAGCGTCTCCAGACATAGGGAATACATTATATATGAGTGAAATACCTTTTGGTACTATTATTCATAATATTGAATTAAGACCAGGACAGGGTGCCAAGATGGCTAGAAGTGCTGGTTCCTATGCTCAGCTTATGTCAAGAGATGGTAAATTTGCTGTAATAAAATTACCCTCAGGTGAAACAAGAATGATACTTCAAAAATGCAAAGCTACTATTGGAATGGTATCTAATACAGATCATAGTTTGGAAGTTTCAGGAAAGGCAGGAAGAAAAAGATGGTTGGGAAGACGTCCAAGAGTTAGAGGTGTTGTAATGAACCCTGTGGACCATCCAATGGGTGGAGGCGAAGGTAGAGCCTCAGGCGGTCATCCAAGATCAAGAAAAGGATTGCCTGCTAAGGGCTATAAAACAAGACATAAGGAAAAACAGTCTAATAAATATATTATTGAAAAAAGAAAAAATAAATAATTTAAGTTTCTTATTTAATTCTATTAAGAAATAAAAAATATGAAAATATGAGTCGTTCTCTAAAAAAAGGTCCTTATATTAATTATAAGTTAGAAAAAAAAGTTCTTGACCTTGTTAATTCTAAGAAAAAAAAAGTAATAAAAACCTGGTCAAGGAGTTCAATGATTTCTCCTGATTTTGTTGGACAAACTATAGCTGTTCATAATGGCAATAAATTTATTCCTATTTATATTACTGAAAATATGGTAGGTCACAAACTTGGAGAATTTGCACCAACCAGGATATTCAGAGGACATGCAGGCAATAAAGATAGAGCTAAAAAATAAAGAAATTTATAAATATGGGAGCAAGAAAACATAAAATATCCGAACAATTAAAAGAAGCAAAAAAAACAATGTATTTTGCTAAATTAAATAATTGTCCTACTTCACCTCGTAAAATGAGGTTAACAGCGGAATTAATCAGAGGTGTTAATGTTGATAAAGCATTGCATATTTTAAAAAATATAAATAAAAAAACTTCTGATAGAATTTATAAGTTGTTGCTTTCTGCTGTTGTAAATTGGCAAACTAAGAATGAGGGCGTGAGAATTGAAGATGCTAATTTATATGTTAAAGAAATTACTGTTGATAGTGGTAGGCAATTAAAACGAATACATGCTGCTCCTCAAGGCAGAGCTCATAGAATCAGAAAACGTTCTAATCATGTAACTATATTAATTGATAATAAAAATAATAAAACAGTTAATTAAAATATTTTATTAATTTGATGAAACCAATATTAAAATATAAATAAAAATAATTTAATGGGACAAAAAACAAATCCGATAGGGCTTAGATTAGGAATTATTAGAGGATGGGATTCTAATTGGTATGGTGGTAAAAATTTTAAAAATAAACTTATTGAAGATAATATAATAAGAGAATATTTATATACACGTTTGTCTAAAGCTGGCATATCAAGGATTATTATAGAACGTACCTTAAAGTTAGTTACAGTTACTATCAATACAGCACGTCCTGGCTTAATTATTGGCAAAGGCGGTCAAGAAGTAGATAAACTAAAGGAAGAATTAAAGAAACTTACAAAGAAAGAAGTACAAATTAATATCTCTGAAATAAAAAGACCTGAATTAGATGCAATATTGGTTGCAAATACTATAGCAAAGCAAATACAGGGGAGGATTTCTTATCGTAGAGCTGTTAAAACATCTATTGCTTCTGCAATGCGAATTGGTGCAGAAGGAATAAAAGTTTTGATTTCAGGTAGATTGGGTGGTGCAGAAATGGCGCGTAGTGAACAATACAAGGAAGGAAGGATACCTCTTCATACATTAAGAGCTGATATTGATTATGCTGTTACAGAAGCTCATACAACTTATGGCAGAATAGGTATTAAAGTTTGGATTTGTAAAGGAGAAGTTTATGGTAAAGTAAATCTTTCACCAGCAGCTATTACTTCAAGAGCTAAACATAATATGCCAAGAAATAAAGGCAGTAGAAACAGAAGAAATAGAAGATAAATGACTAATAATAATGTAAAGTAGAAATATATAATATTTAATATAATGTTACAGCCTAAGAAGACAAAATATAGGAAAATGCAAAAAGGTAAGATGAAGGGAAATTCATACAGAGGAAATCAACTTGCATTTGGATCATTTGGAATAAAGGCATTGGAAGAGGTTTTGATGACAGGGAGACAGATAGAGGCAGCACGTCAAGCTGTTACACGTTATATGAAACGTGAAGGACAGATTTGGATTAGAGTATTCCCTGATAAACCAATTACAAAAAAACCAGCAGAAGTTCGTATGGGGAAAGGTAAAGGAGCTCCTGAATTATTTGTTGCTAGAGTTTCTCCTGGTAGAATTTTATTTGAAGCCGAAGGTGTACCTTTAAAAATTGCTAAAGAAGCTTTAAGATTAGCTGCTCAAAAGCTCCCTATTAAAACAAAATTTGTCGTTAGAAGAGATTATGTTGAAGAATAAACTTTAATATTTAAATAATTTAATAAATTTTATCAATATATAATGGACCAGAAAGTTATAAAAGAATTTACTACGAGCGAACTTCACGAAAGATTAACAGAAGAAAGGAAACAACTAATTAAGTTAAAACTTAATCATGCTGTTTCTCCTTTAGAAAATCCAAATAAAATTAAAGCATACAAAAAAACATTGGCAAGATTAGAAACAGAAATTAGAAAAAGAAATATTCAGGAGAACTCAAATAAATAAATCAGAAATGATGAAAACCAGGAATTTAAGAAAAGAAAAAGTTGGTATTGTAGTAAGTAATAAAATGGTTAAGTCCATAGTAGTTAAAGTTAGCATAAAAGAAAAACATCCAATATATGGTAAGTTTGTTAAAAAATCTACCAGGTTTCTGGCTCATGATGAGAAAAATGATTGTAAGATTGGAGATAAAGTCAGAATTATGGAAACAAGACCTTTAAGTAAAAATAAGTGTTGGAGATTAGTTGAAATTATTGAAAGAGCTAAATAATTATGATACAACAAGAATCAAGATTAGCAGTAGCTGATAATAGCGGAGCAAAAGAAGTACTTTGTATAAGAGTGCTTGGCGGAACAAAAAAAAGATACGCAACAATAGGTGATAAAGTTATTGTTACTGTGAAAAATGCAGTGCCTTCAGGAAATATCAAAAAAGGTGCAATATCAAAGGCAGTAGTTGTGAGAACAAAAAAAGAAGTAAGAAGAAACGATGGTTCTTATATAAGATTTGATGATAACGCAGTAGTGTTATTAAGTCCTACTGATGAAATAACAGGAACACGTATCTTTGGTCCTGTTGCTAGAGAATTAAGAGAAAAAAAATTTATGAAAATAGTTTCATTAGCACCTGAAGTGTTATAAAGAATTTATATTATGCGCAAGAAATTACATATAAAAAAAGGTGATAACGTAATGATTATATCTGGAGATTCTAAAGGCCAGCAAGGCAAAGTTCTTTTTGTAGATATTTCTAAAAGAAGAGCTATTGTGGAGGGAGTAAATATGATTTATAAGCATACAAAACCTAATAGAGATAATCCACAAGGTGGTATTATTAAAAAAGAATCTTCTGTCGATATATCTAATCTTATGCTTATTGATTCTGATGGAAAACCCACAAGAATTGGAAGGAGAAAAGACAACAAAAAAAATATATCAATTCGTTATTCAAAAAAATCAGGGGAGGTGATTAAATAATGAGTTATTTGCCAAGATTAAAAGAAAAATATGATAAGGAAATTACCCCTGCTTTAGAAAAGCAGTTCAAATATAAGTCCAGAATGCAGGTTCCTAAACTTAAAAAGATATGTATTAATCAAGGTCTGGGTTCTGCTATTGCTGATAAAAAAATTATTGATACAGGTATAAATGAAATGACACTTATTGCAGGACAAAAAGCAGTTGCTACAAAGTCGAAAAAAGATATATCAAATTTTAAATTACGTAAAGGGATGCCTGTTGGAATTAGAGTTACTTTGCGTGGAGAAAAAATGTACGAATTTCTTGATAGGTTAATATCTATTGCAATACCCCGTATTAGAGATTTTAGAGGTATAAGTGATAAAGGCTTTGATGGTAGAGGTAATTATACTTTTGGGGTTACTGAACAAATCATTTTTCCTGAAATTGATATTGATAAAATAAATAAAATTAATGGTATGGATATTACATTTGTAACTTCAACTAATTCAGATAAAGAATGTTATGCATTATTAAAACAATTTGGTTTCCCATTTAAAAATCAGAGATAAGTATGTCTAAAGAATCAATGAAGGCGAGAGAGATAAAACGGCAAAAACTCGTTGATAAATATAGTGCCAAAAGAGCTGAACTAAAAGCAGCAGGTGATTACATAGGATTACAGAAATTACCTAAAAATTCATCTCCTATTCGTTTACACAACAGATGTAAATTGACAGGGAGACCTAAAGGTTATATGCGACAATTTGGAATTTCTCGTATTAATTTCAGAGAGATGGCTTTACGAGGATTAATACCAGGTATTAAAAAGGCTAGTTGATAGTTTTTATTAGTTTTTTAATTTTTAATAAAATAGTTTATAAAATGGTTACAGATCCAATTGCAGATTATTTAACAAGAATCAGAAATGCAGTAATGGCTAATCACCGTATTGTTGAAATTCCTGCATCAAATATTAAAAAAGAAATTACCAAAATACTCTTTGAAAAAGGATATATTTTAAGTTATAAATTTGTTGATAATTCAAAAGAAGGTAATATTAAAATTGCACTTAAGTATAATCCGCTAACAAAGTTATCTGCAATTAGAAAACTTGAAAGAATTAGTAAACCTGGATTAAGAAAGTACGTGAGTGCTGATAAGTTGCCAAGAGTATTGAATGGTTTAGGTGTTGCGATTTTATCTACTTCCCAAGGAGTGATGACAGATAAAGAAGCAAGAATAAAAAAAATTGGTGGTGAAGTATTATGTTATGTTAGTTAATTAAGTTACTTAATAAAATGTCAAGAATAGGAAATTTGCCGATTAAAATTCCAGAAGGAGTTACAGTTGCTGTATCTGATAAAAATGTAGTTACAGTAAAAGGAAAATTAGGAGAACTGCAGCAATTAGTAAATCCTGATATAACTGTGAAAATAAAAGATTCAAAAGTTGTTTTACAGCGACATAGCGAACTAAAAAGTCGTAAATCACTGCACGGTTTATATAGGTCATTAATATCAAATATGATTATAGGTGTTTCACAGGGTTATAAAATTGTTCAGGAATTAGTGGGAGTTGGTTATAGAGCTGAAAGTAAAGGACAATTACTTAATTTAACAATAGGATATTCACATCATATTGTTTTTGAATTGCCCAAAGAGGTAACAGTGGAAACAACAACTGTAAGAGGTAAAAGTCCAACAATTACACTTAAATCTTTTGATAAACAACTTATTGGTCAGGTTGCTGCAAAAATACGTTCGCTTAGAAAACCAGAGCCTTATAAAGGTAAAGGTATTAGATTTTTTGGTGAAGAAATTAAAAGAAAAGCAGGTAAAGCTGCTGCTGAATAAATTAATATATTTATAAAATTGTATGACACAATATTAAAATTTGTCTTTATTATTTATATAGATAGAATAAATAGTTTATAGAATGATTATAAAGAGTAGAAAAAATTATAGAAGATTAAGGATAAAGAAGAGAATAAGAAAAAAAGTAAAAGGAACTTCTCAAAGGCCAAGAATGACTGTTTTTAGAAGTAATAAGCAAATATATGTTCAACTTATTGATGATATTGGAGGGAAAACTTTAGCTGCTGCCTCTTCACGAAATCCTGAAATCGTTGACAAGAAAGTAAATAAAATTGAAAGAGCTAAATTAGTTGGTCATTTAATTGCTAAGAAAGCTATAGAATTAGGAGTTAGTTCTGTGGTATTTGATAGAAATGGATTTTTGTATCATGGTAGGGTTAAATTTTTAGCTGAAGCAGCTAGAGAAGAAGGTCTAAAATTTTAAAATTATGACAAACGTAAATCATAAAAGAATAAAATCAAGCGAGATTGAATTTAAGGATAGATTGGTGAGTATCCGAAGAGTTACTAAAGTAACAAAGGGAGGTAGAAATTTTAGTTTTTCTGCTATTGTTGTAGTTGGAAATGAAAAAGGCGTTGTAGGTTATGGATTAGGAAAAGCTAAAGAAGTAACTTCTGCTATTGCCAAAGGTGTTGATGATGCTAAGAAAAATTTGGTTAAAGTACCTGTTCTTAAAGGCACAATACCTCATGAACAATATGGAAAATATAGTGGAGCTTATGTATTTCTTAAACCAGCGGCTCCGGGAACAGGTGTCATTGCAGGTGGTGCAATGCGTGCAGTTCTGGAAAGTGTTGGAATAAAAGATGTATTAGCAAAATCTAAAGGTTCTTCAAATCCTCATAATGTGGTTAAAGCTACTATGAATGCTCTTATGCAATTAAAAGACCCTTATGCAGTGGCACAAAAGAGAGGTATTGATTTGAATGCTGTTTTCAACGGCTAATTATATTATTTATAAATTCATTGGAAAATGAAGAAATTAAAAGTTACTCAGATAAGAAGTAAAATTGGAAGACCTGAAAGACAAAAAAGAACATTAAGAGCTTTAGGTTTTAAAAAGATGCATCAAACTATGGAATTTGAAGCAACACCTCAAATTCTGGGAATGATAAAAAAAATAGAGCATCTGCTCTCAATAGAAGAAATTTAAAGATAAGAAATTAATAAAAAAACAAAAATGGATTTAAGTAATCTTAAACCTGAAAAAGGTTCGGTGAAAAACAGAAAACGTATTGGAAGGGGTCAGGGTTCAGGAAAAGGTGGTACTTCTACAAGAGGTAATAAAGGCGCACAATCCAGGTCGGGTTACAAACATAAAATTGGTTTTGAAGGTGGTCAAATGCCTTTGCATAGAAGAGTACCTAAATATGGCTTTAAAAATATTAATAGGAAAGAATATAGAGGTATTAATATTGATGTTTTACAAAAATTAGCCGATACAAAAGCTTTGACAACTATTAATTTAGATGTTTTAGTTGAAAATGGATTAGCTTCTAAAAATGACTTGATTAAAATTTTAGGAAGAGGTAAATTAACTGCTAAATTAGAAGTAAAAGCACATTCATTTTCGGCAAATGCGAAAAAAACTATTGAATCTCAGGGTGGTATTGCTGCTAAAATATAATTATTGATGAATAAATTAATACAAACAATACGTAATATTTTTAAGATAGAAGATCTTAGAAAGAGGGTTATTTATACTTTAGGAATAATACTTATATATAGATTAGGCTCGTATGTTGTTTTGCCAGGTGTTGATCCAAGTATGCTTCAAAGTCTAAGAAGTCAAACGAGTACTGGTTTGCTTGGCTTGTTAAATATGTTTTCTGGTGGAGCTTTTTCTAATGCTTCTGTTTTTGCATTAGGAATTATGCCTTATATCTCTGCTTCGATTGTTGTGCAGTTATTGGGAGTAGCTGTTCCTTATTTTCAAAAATTGCAGAAAGAGGGAGAAAGCGGCAGAAAAAAATTGAACCAAATAACTCGTTATTTAACAGTATTTATTCTTTTATTACAATCACCAGGTTATATTGCAAATCTTGTTAATAGAATACCTCCAGAAGGTATTTATCCTTTTGATCCTAATATCACTTCACATTCTATTTTTTCATTATTTGGAATATCTTCAATTATAACTTTAACCGCAGGTTCAATGTTTGTTATGTGGTTAGGTGAAAAAATAACTGATAATGGAATAGGCAATGGTATTTCATTAATTATTATGATTGGTATTATAGCAAGATTGCCTTTTGCATTTTTTGCTGAATTTTTTTCAAGAATGGAAGAATCAGGTGGTGGCTTAGTTGTATTTGTTCTTGAGATAGCGGTACTTATTATAGTTATATTGTTTTGTATTTTATTAGTACAGGGTACAAGAAAAATACCGGTTCAATATGCAAAAAGAATTATTGGTAACAGGCAGTATGGAGGTGTTAGACAATATATACCATTAAAAGTTAATGCTGCTGGTGTGATGCCTATAATCTTTGCTCAGTCAATAATGTTCTTGCCAATTACTATTGCAGGTTTCACAACTTCTGAGTCTATGTCTGGGTTCACACGTGCCTTTACCAATTTTAATGGTTTTTGGTATAATGCTACTTTTTTTATTTTGAATATTTTGTTTACATATTTTTATACAGCAATAACAATAAATCCTAACCAGATGGCTGAAGATATGAAGAAGAACGGGGGCTTTATTCCAGGTGTAAAACCAGGAAGAAAAACAGCAGAATTTATTGATACTATTATGTCAAGAATTACATTGCCGGGTTCATTATTTATTGCTTTTGTAGCAATTATGCCAGCATTAGTTCGTTTAGTTGGTGTAAATTCACAATTTGCGAGATTTTATGGTGGCACTTCATTGTTAATACTTGTTGGTGTTATTTTAGATACATTGCAACAAATAGAAAGTCATCTATTGATGCATCATTATGATGGCTTAACTAAATCAGGGAGACTTAAAGGTCGTTCGTCTTTTAGTATGAGTAGATAATTGTTTTAGAATTTTAATGAGTATTGTTTATGATTCATTTAATACATTATAAGAGTAATAAAGAAATAGAATTATTACGAGAGAATGGTTTGTTAGTGGGTAGAACTTTAGCAGAAGTTGGGAAACATATTAAACCGGGGGTTAAGACAATAACTCTTGATAAAATTGCAGAAGAATTTATTCGTGATAATGGAGCAGTACCAGGTTTTTTAGGATACGGAGGATACCCAAATACATTGTGTTTATCAATTAATGATCAAGTAGTTCATGGTATCCCTGGAAATAGAGAGGTTAAAGATGGTGATATTATTTCAGTAGATTGCGGTACTATCAAAGATGGATATTATGGGGATTCTGCTTATACTTTTGCTGTTGGTGAAGTTAAAGAAGAGATTCGTTTATTAATGCAGAGAACAAAAGAATCTTTATATAAAGGTATTGAAATGGCAGTAGTTGGCAATAGAGTCGGGGATATAGGTTATGCAATACAAAATTATGTTGAGAGTTTTGGATATTCTGTTGTAAGAGAATTGGTTGGTCATGGGATAGGTAGAAATATGCATGAAAGTCCAGAAATACCTAATTATGGCAAAAGAGGTTCTGGCATTAAGCTTAAAGAAGGTGTTACTATTTGTATTGAACCAATGATTAATCTGGGACAAAAAGAAGTGTTACAACAAGAAGATGGCTGGACTATAAGAACAGCTGATGGTTTACCTTCTGCTCATTATGAACTAACTGTTGCTGTTAAAAAAAATAAAGCGGATATTTTATCAACTTTTAAATATGTTGAAGAAATGCTAAAATCGAAATAATTATAAATTAACAAAATGTCAAAACAAACATCTATTCAACAAGATGGTATAGTAAAAGAATCACTTGGTAATGCAATGTTTCGTGTTGAATTAGAAAATGGATACGTAATAACAGCTCATATTTCAGGAAAAATGAGGATGCATTATATCAAAATTTTACCTGGCGACAAAGTAAAACTTGAAATGTCTCCTTATGATTTAACAAAAGGAAGAATAACTTTTAGATATAAATAATTTATACAAAATATTTTCTTTTGTTTATTAAAAGTTATTAATTGTTGATGTGAGATAAAATACTATTAAATTCAAAATTAATGTAAAAATCATATTTGAATGTTTAATAAATAAGTATAAATATTTGTTAATTGAATTTTTAAAAAATATAATTTAAAAAAATGAAAGTAAGAGCATCAATAAAAAAGAGATCTCCTGAATGTAAAATCGTTAGAAGAAAAGGCAGATTATATGTAATAAACAAAAAAAATCCTAGATATAAACAAAGGCAAGGATAAAAAATAAATATTAACAATTAAAATTTATAATATATGCCAAGGATAGCAGGTATAGATTTACCTAAAAACAAAAGAGGAGAGATAGGATTAACTTATATTTATGGAATAGGAAAGAGTAAAGCTCAAAAAATTCTGTCTGAAGCGGGTATAGATTGGAATAAAAAAGTTCAAGAATGGACTGATGAAGAGCAAAATAAAATTCGTGCTATAATTAATGATAAATATAAAGTTGGAGGCTCTCTTCGTTCTGAAGTTCAAACAAACATAAAACGTCTTATGGATATTGGAACATATAGAGGTATTAGGCATCGTATAGGTTTACCTTTAAGGGGGCAGAAAACTAAAAATAATGCAAGAACAAGAAAAGGAAGAAAAAAGACAATTGCTAATAAAAAGAAGGCAATAAAAGGATAATGTTTTATTTTTATAATAAGTATTTTTAATAATTTTTAAAAGCTAGTAATAATAAATATGGCAAAAACTGCTAAAACATCTAAAAAAAGAGTAGTTAAAGTAGATCCTGTAGGAAAAGCTTATATTACAGCATCTTTTAATAATATTATTATTTCTTTAACAAATAGCCAGGGTCAAGTAGTATCTTGGTCATCTGCAGGTAAGATGGGTTTTAGAGGCTCTAAAAAGAACACACCTTATGCAGCTCAAAAAGCTGCTTCTGATTGTGCAAAAAAAGCTTACGACCTGGGATTACGAAAAGTAAAAGTTTTCGTTAAAGGTCCTGGTGCAGGTAGAGAATCTGCTATAAGAACTTTACATACTTCAGGTATAGAAGTTGAGGAAATAAAAGATGTTACTCCTTTACCTCATAATGGATGCAGACCCCCTAAAAGAAGAAGAGTTTAATAATTAAATTAATTTATATTCTAAAAATTTGCAAAATATTAATTAAAAATATTTATATTACAAATTGGAATTTATTGTATTAAAAATTTATAAATAATTTAATTTTATAATTATTAAATAATAAAAAGCTGAATTTTAGAAGTAAGTAAAGTTTAAAAAATTTAATAAAATATGGCAAGATATATTGGCCCAAAAACAAAAATTGCAAGAAAGTTTAAAGATCCTATTTATGGTCCTGATAAATATTATGAGAAGAAAAATTATCCATCAGGAAGACATGGGACATCAAAAAGAAGAAGAAAGCAGTCTGAATATGGAATTCAATTGCAAGAAAAACAAAAAGCAAAATATACTTATGGTATCCTTGAAAGGCAATTTAAAAACGTTTTTCAAAAAGCATCAAGGAAAAAAGGAATTACCGGTGAAATACTATTGCAGCTAATTGAGTCACGTTTAGATAATGTGGTTTACAGATTAGGTATTGCCCCAACCCGCAATGCTGCAAGACAATTAGTATCACACAGACATATAACAGTAAATGATAAAGTTGTTAATATTCCTTCTTATAAACTAAAATCAGGTGATATTGTTGGAGTTAGAGAAAAATCTAAATCTTTACAGATTATTACTGATTCAATTGCTTCACGCTCAGATAAATATTCATGGTTGGAATGGGATGAAGATAATTTTACCGGGAAATTTTTGAATTATCCGCAAAGAGAAGAAATACCAGAAAATATTAAAGAACAACTTATTGTTGAATTGTATTCTAAATAAAAATACTTTTTTAATTGATTTGTAAGGTAAAAATAATATTATAAGCAATAAATAAAATATATGGCAATTTTAGCATTTCAAAAGCCTGATAAGGTTATAATGATAAACCAGGATGATTTTAAAGGAACCTTTGAATTTCGTCCTCTTGAACAAGGTTTTGGCATTACAATAGGTAATGCCTTAAGACGTATATTGTTGTCTTCGCTTGAAGGTTATGCAATTACATCAGTAAAAATTGAAGGTGTTGAACATGAATTTTCTTCAATTAAGGGTGTTGTACAGGATGTTACTGATATTATTTTGAATTTAAAACAAGTACGTTTTAAAAGACAAGTCGAAACTGAAAATACTGAAAAGATTAATGTTGTTATTGAAAATCAAGATGTTTTTAAAGCTGGTGATATAGATAATTTCTCAACAGTATTTAAGGTTTTAAATCCTGATTTAGTAATATGTAACTTAGAGCCTACTGTTAAATTATCAATTGAATTTGTTATTAACAAAGGAAGAGGTTATGTGCCTTCTGAAGAAAACAAATCTTTAGATGCTCCTCTTGGAACGATACCTATTGATTCTATTCATACACCTATTAGAAATGTAAAATATCATGTAGAGAATTATCGTGTTGAACAAAAAACAGATTATGAAAAATTAATTATAGAAGTTGAAACTGATGGTTCTATTACACCTAAAGATTCACTTAAAGAAGCTGCTAAAATCTTAATCTATCACTTTATGCTTTTTTCTGATGAAAAAATTACATTGGATATTGAGGAAAAATCTGTTACTGAAGAATTTGATGAAACATCTTTACATATTAGACAATTACTTAAAACAAAATTAAATGATCTGGATTTGTCTGTTAGATCTTTGAATTGTTTGAAAGCTGCTGATATTGAAACTCTTGGACAATTAGTAACATATAATAGAAATGATTTGTTGAAATTCAGAAATTTTGGTAAAAAGTCATTAATTGAATTAGAAGGATTAATTAAATCAAAGAAATTAGACTTTGGAATGGATATTTCAAAATATAAATTAGATAAGGATTAATTGAAATGAGACATAGAAAGAAATTTAATCATTTGGGAAGAACAAGTTCTCACAGAAAATCAATGCTGGCTAATATGGCCTCATCATTGATAAAACATAAAAGAATAACAACTACTGTTGCTAAAGCAAAAGCATTAAGACCTTATGTTGAACCTTTAATTACAAAGTCAAAGATAGACTCTACACATTCAAGAAGAGTGGTGTTTAGTTATTTAAAGGATAAAGAAGCAGTCTCTGAACTCTTTAGAGATGTTTCTATTAAAGTTGCTGAGAGACATGGTGGTTATACAAGAATCCTGAAAACAGGAAATCGCCTCGGAGATAATGCTGAAATGTGTATTATTGAATTGGTCGATTATAATGAAAAATTATTGGCTAAAAAAGAGGAAAAAGTTGTTAAGAAAACTAGAAGAAGAGGTCATACTAAAAAGAAAACCCCTGTTGTTGAGCAGACAAAAAAAACAGAAAAAACTGTTGCTGAAAAACCTGAAAAAGAAAAATCTGAAAAAGAGTTGAAAAGTAAAGATGAAGTTAAGAAAATGGGAAAAGAAATAAAGACAGAAATTAAAAAAGAAGAATCAAAGCAAGAACCTCAAAAGACCAAGGATGAAACAAAGGAAGAAATAAAGAAAGAATTAAAGAATAAGAAAGAATTAAAGGATAAGCAAGAAAAAGAAGATAAAACTGATAATAAAGATAAAAAAAGTGAAGGTGTAGGAAAAGATTAGGTGTAAAAAACATTAAACCATTTAAATAAAAAAGGATAAAGTATTAGTTGCTTTATCCTTTTTTATTTAAGAGTAATAAAATGTATTTAGAATGATAATTTTCCGGAAAGATTAAAAACCATTGCAGAGTTGTTATTTTTATCTTTAATGTTTGTTGAGATATTTTGTATTTCAGCTGCAATAGAAAAACCATTAGAGATTGGGAATATTAAATCACAATAAATAACAGAGTTTTGTTTAACATCTCCTTGTTCAAGGGTTTTAGTTTTATTATTATCTAAGCCGTATCCAACAACAGTATTAAAATGCTCAGATATTTTGGAAGTTGCATTAAACCAAAATCCTAAGCTTTTTCTATCATCATTTTTTGAACCATTACCTGCAATATTAAAAAGATTAGCATTATTAAGGTTTTTCCCATAATTTATTTCTCCTTTAAGAGATATGAGTTTATTGAAAAATAAGTTAAAATCAGCACCAAAACCTGACATATCATAGTTAAGGTCTGAGTTATCAGGATCTGGTGAAAATTTTGCATAAGCAAAATATGCGCCAATTGTATATTTATCCATTATTTTTTTTGATATACGTCCTTGTATCATTGGGAAAGATGATTGATTATCAACACCTAATCCATTATGTTCTTTGCTGGTTTCACCAAAAGATAATTGCAGCTTTGAATTCATAGGTATTTTATAAAGAAATTGTATTTGTGCGCGACGAAAACCTCTGTTTCCTGCATACCACATATTGCCATTAGTATTGTTTGTGGTTGCATTGATAGGTGAAAAAATATCCCATTGTTGACCAAATCTTAGTTCAAAATCACCTTTTGAAATATAAGCGTAAGCTTGACGAATACGCGGTTTCCCATTTGCATTAAATGCTCCTCCATAGAAATCTAATTCTAATTTGCCGCCAACTTTTATATTCCCTTCTTTTTTTATTTTTAATCCAAAACGTGAATGTTGTGCTGTAAAACCTAAAGCAGAATTTTTATCTTCACCAGCAAATTGTGGAGATGATAAATAATTGTTATTAGCATTTCCCCAGGAATAAACTCCATTTGTTACGTAAACCATATCTCCCTTGAGAAATCCATAAGGTTTAACCTCAACCTTTTTTTCCTGTGCTAACATAATTAAAGGTAAGCATGCAAATAAAATGATAAATAATCTTTTCATAGTTATTAAATTTTGTTAAAAATAATTAGTGTCAGTTTATAAATACAGTGTTTGATTCAGAATGTTC